>JAKAHU010000023.1 GCA_021825385.1 Chloroflexota bacterium
GGGTGCCAGCTCCGTGTCGAGGAGCTGCTCACGGATTCGGCGAATCGACTCGGCGTACGAGGGCCAGATCGCGAGCCGGAGCGCCTCGTCGGGCGTCACCCAGCGGTGGGCATCGTGCTCGCGGGACAGGACCGGCTCGGCCTCCGGCCGGACGCGGACGGCGAAGATCGCGCTGACGACGACGGCGTCCGAACCCTCGTCGTAAAAGGGGGCGACCTGGTCGAGGTCGTAGAACGCCTCGATCGCGCCGGCGCCGAACCCGGTCTCCTCGGCGACCTCGCGCAGGGCCGCGGCCGGGACGCGCTCGCCGGGCTCGATCCCGCCGGTCACGCACTGCCAGAGGCCGCGGAAGATCCGCCCGTCGGCCCGGCGGATCAGGAGGATCTCCAGGCCGACCGGCTCGCGGACCCGGAAGACCCAGCATTCGACGAGGTCGGGCCGGAGGCTCACGCACCTGCCTCCAGCTTGGCGGCCAGGCGGTGGAGCTGCTCGAGGTGCATCAGATCGTGCACGCCGGCGAAGAGCAGCCACTCCCCGCAGCGCAGGCGTCCGACGAGCGGGTGGTCGAGCGGGCAAGGGTCCGTCTCATGGCCCTCGATCGAGGCAGCGGACCGGACGATCAGTCGCTGGCTCCGGGTGATCTTCTCGATCAGGGAGATCCGATCGACGACCGGACCGGGAATTCCGGGCACGACCGGGGGCGCATCGGCCGGCCAGCGTCCCGATGCAGCCAGTGCGGCGGCCATCGTCAAGCCCACCCGAGCCGCCACCGTGTGTCCGACACACTCCGCCACAGTCCAGTCGCCCTCCCCGCCGGGCAGCGCGAAGGCCGGCTCCGGCAGCGCGCCCACGAGCCCGACGATCGCGTCGGCCACTGCGCCAAGCTGCACGACGAGTCCTTCCACGGTCCCCGTCCCGGCACGCCGGCGTACCTCCCGTCGGAGCGCGACGAACCGACCGTCGTCGGTCCCGCGATAGACGGCCGCGACGTCCGGGGCTCGGGCCTCAAGCGCGGCCAGCCAATCGGTCATCGGTCAAGCGTCCCCGCGCCCTCGTCCGGCGGACACACCGACCCCCGCGCCGCTACAGGCGCTCGAAGCGCTCGACCGGGACGACGAAGACGGTCGCCCCGCCGACCTCGACCTCGAGCGGATAGGGCATGAAGAACTCGCCCGGCTCCATGATCGGCGGCATCGGGTTGACGAGCTGGGTCCGGGCATGGCAGTTGTCGCGCACGATCCCGAGCACGTCCTCGACCCGCTCATCCTCGACCCCGATGAGCACGGTCGCGTTCGACTGCTTCAGAAAGCCGCCCGAACTGTGCAGCCGGGTGGTGCGGTACTCGCGCTCGAGCAGCGCGTCAACGAGGGCACCGGCGTCTTCGTTGTGGACGATCGCAACGACGAGCTTCACCGCGCGAGTATAGGGTGGCCGTACAATGCGCGAACCAGCGCCCGCGACCTGAACCGGGTCGTGGCACCAGCGCCGACCGGAGGGACCCGGCGACCCACCCAGGCCGGACCGCCACGGGCCTCCGGCCCGATACTCCCGCGAGGAGGGACGCGTGTCGACCGAACGACCGATCGATCGCCCGACCGGCGAAGACCAGCTGCGCGCCCTGACCGAGGCCGCCGCCGTGCTCGCCCGCGCCACGGACCTAGACGCCACGCTCGACGGGATTCTGCACGTCTCCTGCCGGGCGGTCGGCGCCTCGAGCGGCGTCGTCTTCCTTCGTCATCCCGACCGGCCGGAGCTCCAGCTCGCCAGCGCCGTCGGAGTGGACGAGGAATCGCTGGCCGCGCTCGAGGCGGCGCTCGGCGACCCGGACCACCCGATCACGGCCGCGGCGCGGGACCTGAGCGCGGTCTTTGGCCGGGAGGAGATCGGCCCGGACGGCGCGCCCGTCGTCGCTGCGGACGTACCGCTCGTCGTCGTCCGCCAGGGCCTCGACCTGCCGCTCGGCGTCGTCTCGTTCAGCTGGCCCGCGCCCTATGCGCTCGACGAGGTTGACGAGCAGGTCGTCCGGGCCGCGGCCGACCTGCTCGCCGTCGCGGTCGACCGGGCCCACCTCGCCACCCTGATCAGCGAGCGCTCCGAGTGGTTCGAGCGGATCGCCCACACCGACCCGCTGACCGGGCTGGCCAACCGGCGGACGTTCGACCGGATGCTCGAGCTCGAGCTCGCCCGCGCCGGTCGCCAGGGCGGCGAGGTGTCGGTGGCGGTCTTCGACGTCGATGCCTTCGGGGCGATCAATGCGGCAGCCGGCCACGAGACGGGCGACGACATCCTGCGTCAGGTCGCGGCCGTCCTGGCCGAGTCGGTCCGGCTGGTCGACACGATCGCCCGCTACGGCGGCGACGAGTTCGCCCTGATCGCCCCCGGCTCGGCCGGCTCGACGGTCGCCCGCCGCGTCCTCGACCGGATCGCCCGGCTCGAACCGGTGAATGGCCAGGTGATCAGCGTCTCGGCCGGGATCGCCCGCTTCCCGGTCGACGGAACGAGCCCCGACGAGCTGCTCGCCGCCGCCCAGGCCGCCCTCGAGACGGCCCGCGCCGCCGGCCCGGGGCAGATCGCGACGACCGGTTCGGCCGCGGTCTGAGACGGGCGGCTCGGCCCGGGCGACGCGAGCCGTTTAGCCCGCGAGGCGCGGCTCGAGGCGCGCCACCGCCGCGACGACCGCCTCATGGACGGCGTCGGGGTCACGAGCGGCATCGACCACGACCCAGCGCCCGGGCTCCCGGCGCGCCAGGGCCAGGTACCCGTCGCGCACACGGCGGTGGAAGTCGAGGTCGAACCCCACCTCGAACCGGTTCTCGTCGGCCGACGCCTTGCGGGCCAGGCCAAGCTCGACCGGCAGGTCGAGCAGGATCGTCAGGTCGGGCACGAGACCGGCCGTCGCGAAGTGCTGGATCGCACGGAGCTCGTCGACGTCGAGGCCGCGCCCGAAGCCCTGGTAGGCGAGCGTCGAGTCGGCGTGGCGAGCGTCGATCACGAGCTCCCCACGGGCGAGCGCCGGCTCCACGACCTCCGCCACCAGCTGGGCCCGCGCCGCGCTGAAGAGCAGGGCGTCCGCCCGGGGCGAGATTCGTTCGTTCGTCGACGACGCGCCGAGGAGGATCTCGCGGATCCGCTCACCGGCCCACGTCCCCCCGGGCTCGCGGGTCAGGACGCAGGGTACGCCGCGGACCACGGCGAGAGCATGGAGCCGCTCCGCCTGGAGCGTCTTGCCGCTCCCGTCGGGACCCTCGATCGTGATGAACCGGCCGCGTCGGGCCGGGCCGGATCGTCGGACGCTGCTCGTCACCGCCCGAGTGTAGCGGGCGTCCGGGGCCGGGGATCGTCGCTGGCCGCGGCGGGTCGCCCGCGGCCGCGTCGCTCAGGGCGCGGTAAGGATCGCCTTCAGTCGCGCGATCACGTCGCCGAACGGTTGGCCGCGCAGCTGGGAGAGGAATTGGTCCGCGCCGGTCTGGAGGGTTTCGACCCGGCCGTCGAACTCTCGAATCAGTCCCTGGTTGACGTTCGTGAACCTGAAGTATTCGCCTGCTGCCGCGCCATGGTCGGCCTTGTCGCGCAGGAAGAAGATGGCCCGCTCTCGGGGCACGTTCGCCACGAGCTCGGGCAGAAGATCCGCCTGCAACAGATCGAGCTCCAACGGAACACGATCCCGCTGGACCGGCACGCGCGGGCTGCCGAGGACCGCTTCGGGCTCGATCCAGGCCGTGGCGAACCGGGCGTAGGCGACGTCGGCAAGTTCGGGGATGTCCAGGTAGGCGGGGTTCGCCACCCACTCGCGACCCTTGGTAACCTCGGTGATCCGTCCCACGACCACGAGGTCGGCCGAGCGTGCCGCTTCCTCGAGCGAGCCGAACACCTCGGCATCCATGCCCTCGACGCGGACGAGGGCCCAGAAGCAGTCGGCCCGGGCATGATCGTCCGCCGGCGGACACTCCGGCAGCGCGGAGCTCGCCGCCGGTGACGGCGGGGGAGCCGGCTGTTCCAGGCCGTCCAGAAGGAGACGGCGCTCAGCTGTCTCGGACGTCGTGGCCGTCGAGGGGCCGGTGCCGGGTCGTCCAAGGAGAGCCGCCTGTGCCGTCTCCTCCCGATCCGATCGCGGCGAGAGGGCCTGGAATGCGGCCAGCGCACCGCCACCGAGAACGGCGACGCCGAGGGAAAGGACGAGGACGTGCCGTGGAGAGGGGAGGTTCATCGCGATCACCCTCAGTACAGCCCGTCGAGCATCGCGTGGTCGTGGGCGACGATCGTCGTGCGGGTCACCTGCCCATTCCGTCTCGTGGCCAGATCGACGCCAGACAAGCCGCCAGCGAGCACCACGCCCGACAACGAGGCCGGCAGCGTCCACGAGCGACGACGACGCCTCTGAGACGTTCGCCAAGAAGTCACCGCGACCCCCCTTCTTCGGTCGGTGGCCCGGGCGGACCCGGCCTCGCCCCTTGCCCGCGTCTCGGCCGCCCGTCGTTCGGCCGCCCATCACCGGGCTTCACAATGCTACCCTGTCGCCATCCCATGAAGGACCTCACCGATCGCGCCCTCGACACGGCCTCCGGGCTCGGCGCGACGTACGCCGACATCCGGATCGTCCGCCGCCTCGAGGAGTCGATCACGGTCAAGACCGGCCGGATCGAGGCCGCCTCGTCGGCCGAGAGCGAGGGGTTCGGCGTCCGGGTGATCGTCGACGGCGCGTGGGGCTTCGCCAGCTCGCACCGGCTCGAGCCGGCCGAGCTCGATCGCGTCGCCGCGGACGCGGTCCGGATCGCGCGCGCCTCGGCCACCGCGCTGCGCCGGCCGGTCGTGCTCGACGATCGGCCACCCGCCCACGGCCGCTACGAGACGCCAGTCGAGGTCGACCCGTTCGCGGTCCCGATCGAGGGAAAGATCGGCGACCTGCTCGCGGCCGACGAGGAGCTGCGACGGGTCAAGGGGATCGCCTTCACCGAGTCCTCGTACGCGGCCCAGCGCGAGTGGAAGACGTTCGCCGCCAGCGACGGCAGCTTCACCGAGCAGGTGATCACCCACATCGGATCGGGGGTGGAGGCGAACGCGGTCGAGGGCGACGAGCACCAGCGACGCAGCTTCCCGATCGACGCCGGCGCCTGGCGGGCGGCCGGCTACGAGCACGTCCGCGGCCTCGGTCTGCGCGACCAGGCCGGACGGATCGCGACCGAGGCGGTCGAGCTGCTGCGTGCCCCGCAGTGCCCGCCCGGCCGGACGACGATCATCCTCGACCCGAGCCAGCTCTACCTCCAGGTTCACGAGAGCTGCGGCCACCCGACCGAGCTCGACCGGGTCTTCGGGACCGAGGCCTCGTACGCCGGGACGAGCTTCCTGACCACCGACAAGCTCGAATCGGGTTTCCGCTACGGCTCGGACCTGATCGATATCGTCGCCGACGCGACCGCCCCGGGCGGCCTGGGCACGTTCGGCTGGGACGACGAGGGGGTCGCGGCGCAGGCGGTCCCGCTGGTCAAGGCGGGGATCTTCGTCGGCTACCTCTCGTCGCGCGAGACCGCGCCGCGGATCGGACGGCGAAGCGGTGGCGCGATGCGGGCCGACGGTTGGAACCGGATCCCTCTGATCCGCATGACGAACGTCAACCTCCTGCCGAAGCCGGGGATGAGCCTCGAGGAGATCATCGCCGACACCGACGACGGCCTCTACCTGATGACCAACCGGAGCTGGTCGATCGACGACCGGCGGTTGAACTTCCAGTTTGCCACCGAGGTCGCCTGGGAGGTGAAGAAGGGCAAGCTCGGCCGGATGCTGAAAAACCCGACCTACACCGGGATCACGCCCGAGTTCTGGCGCTCGTGCGACGCCGTCGCCGACGAGCGCAGCTACCGGATGTTCGGGACCCCGAACTGCGGCAAGGGCGAGCCCGGCCAGGTCGGCCACGTTGGCCACGGGGTGAGCGGCGCCCGGTTCCGAAACGTCCAGGTGGGGGTCGGCAAGTGGCGGGGCTGAGCCGCGGGGCGCCCGGGCGGGGCGCCGGCACCGATCGGACGGCCGACCCATCGGGCTGGCTCGAGCTCGCCGAGCGCGCCATCCACTTCGCCGAGGCCGAGGGCGCCAGCCAGGCCGAGGCGCTCGTCACCGCCGAGGACTCGGCGCTCACTCGGTTCGCCAACAGCGAGATCCACCAGAACGTGGCCGAGACGAACGTCCGGCTCAACCTTCGGTTCGTGGCCGGCAGGCGGATCGGGGTGGCCTCGAGCGGACGGCTCGACGACGAGTCCCTGCGCCGGCTGGCCGAGACGGCCGGGCGGATCGCCCGCCAGGTGGAGGAGCTCGAGGACTTCGTCTCGCTCCCCGAACCCGGCCCGATCCCGCCCCTCGAAGGGGCGTTCGCGCCGGCCACGGCGGCCGCCACGCCGGAGTTCCGGGCCGATGGGGCGCGGGCGGTGATCGCCGCCGCGGACGCGACCGGCGGGCTCGCCTTCGGCTCGTTTGCGACCTCGGTCGAGTCGATCGCGGTCGCCAACTCGCTCGGCGTCCGGGCGGCGCAGGTGCGGACGACCTCGCAGCTCCTGACCGTGGTCATGGGCCCCGAGGACGGGACCGGCTACGCCGAGGCGTGCGCGGTCGACGCCTCAACGATCGATCCGGCGGCGCTCGGCCGGGAGGCGGCCGAGCGGGCGCGGGCGTCGCGCCACCCGGTCGATCTCGCGCCCGGCGACTACCCGGTCGTGCTCGAGGAGTATGCCGTCGTCGACATCCTCGACATGCTCGGCTACCTCGGGTTCTCGGCCCTCGCCGTCCAGGAGGGCCGCTCGTTCTTCGAGCCGGGGCGGCGGATCGGCTCGGAGCTCGTCTCGATCGTCGACGACGGACTCGACCCGGCCGGGTTGCCGATGGCCTTCGATTACGAGGGTGTGGGCAAGCAGCGGGTCGTGCTCGTCGAGAACGGGGTCTGCCGCGAGGTCGTGTACGACGCCTACACCGCCGGTCGGGAGGGCCGCCGCTCGACCGGCCACGGCCTGCCGGCGCCGAACCCGTGGGGTCCGTTCCCGCTCAACCAGTTCATGGCCCCCGGAACCGCCGCCCGCGAGGAGCTGGTCGCGGGGCTCGAGCGCGGGCTGCTCGTCACCCGCTTCCATTACACGAATCCGGTCCACCCCAAGCTGGCGATCGTGACCGGGATGACCCGCGACGGGACGTTCCTCGTCGAGGGCGGCCGGATCGTGGGTCCGGTCCGGAACCTGCGCTTCACCCAGAGCTACCTGGGCGCGCTGGCCGGCGTTTCCGCGGTCGGACGCGACCGGAAGTGCCTGCGCGGCTTTCTCGGTGCGGCCGTCGTGCCGGCCGTCCGGATCGACGCGTTCACGTTCACGGGTACAACCGAGGGCTGACCACCCCCGCTCCGGCTCCGGATCGCGGTCCCGGCGGGCACGCCGACCAACCGTCGAGACACCGCGTCGTGGTCTTCCTATCTACCGTGCGATGGTAGACTTCCACCATGAGCCTGAACATCAAGAACCCCGAAACGTTCCGGCTGGCCAAGGAGCTGGCTGCCGCGACCGGGCAATCGGTGACCGCCGCCGTGACCGAGGCGATCCGCGAGCGACTGAACCGGATCCGCGCCGAGCGAGGCGACGACCCCGAGGCTCGCGTGCAGCGGATGCTGGAGCTCGCCGCCGAGATCCGTCAACGGGCGCCGGCTGGGTACTTTGATCAGCGCTTCGACGAACTGCTCTATGACGAGCAGGGGTTGCCGAAGTGATCATCGACACCTCGGCGATCGTCGCCATCCTCCGCGGCGAACCCAGCGCGGACCTCCACGCCCGGATGATCGCCACGGCCGGGATCGCCCGCATCTCGGCGGCGACGTACGTCGAGCTGGGCATCGTTGTCGATGGCGCGCGTGACGCCGTCGTGTCCGGGGCCCTGGACTCGTTCCTGGACGAGGCGGGGATTCGCGTCGAGTCGATGACCGCGTCGCAGGCTCGCCTCGCTCGGATGGCCCACCAGCGATTCGGCAGGGGCAGCGGGCACCCGGCTCGACTGAACATGGGCGACTGCTTCTCCTACGCGCTCGCCCGCGAGCTCGGCGAACCGCTGCTGTTCGAGGGGGGCGACTTCACGCTGACCGACATCGAGATCGTGACCGAGCCGATCAAGCGCAAGCGTCTGAGCGAGATCATCGCCGGCGATGGCGCGAGGGCACCATGAGCGGCCAGATCGGATGACGCGGATCCCGCTCCGGTGCTGGTTCCGAGGTCGGCGGAGCCACGTCCGGTGCGTCCGCCCGGAGTCCCCGGCGGGCGGACGTCAACCCCCGGTGAGCAGCTCCCCAACCGGGGCGAACGAGTCCGCGGCCCGGTCGTAGGCGCGCAGCTCGCCCGTGGCAAGGTCGTAGACCCAGCCATGGAGCGTCAGTTCGCCAGCCTCGAGGGCGCGCGCGACGAACGGGAAGCTGACCGCGTTGCCGAGCTGCTCGAGGACGTTCTCCTCGACCGCCCGTCGCCAGCGCAGGCCGTCCGCCTCCGGGACGTGGCGGGTCCGCTCGACGACCGGGGCCAGACCGGTCAGCCACTCGTGGAGCGACGGCGCGACGGCCGGATCGGGCTGGTCGTCGAGAGCCGCCCGCACGCCGCCGCATGAGTCGTGGCCGCACACGATCAGGTGGCGGACGCGCAGGACACCGATGGCGAACTCGAGCGCGGCGCCCACGCTCGAGTCGAGGTGCTCGAACGGGGGCAGGAGGTTGGCCACGTTCCGGACCACGAACAGCTCTCCGGGCACCGCATCCATCAGCTGCTCCGGAATCACCCGCGAGTCCGAGCAGCCCAGGAAGAGGGCCAGCGGTCGCTGGCCGTGGATGGCCAGAGCACGGAGGAACGCCCGCTCGTCGGCGGCGTAGGCCTGGCGGAACCGGCCATGTCCGTCGAACAGCCCGCCGAACGGCGGCCCGGCCTCGCCCGTCACGGCGACCGGGTCAGCGCCAGGTCCGGGCCGCATCCGGGTAGAGCCGGACTCGGCGGTAGGGCTCGCGCCCGCGCGACCGTGAGACGAGGTTCGCGCGCTCGGCCAGCTGGTGCTGGAGTCGGCGGATGTAGGCGTTCTGGGGGCTGAGCTCGACCGGTTCGGAGCGTTCGAGGACGAGCCCGATCGCCTCCTCCGTCTCGCGCAGGGCGGCCTCGCGCGGGTCGACCTCGAGGGCGAAGATCGAGGTCAGGCTCGCCTGCATCTGGAGGATCGTGTTGCTCTTCAGAACGTAGATCGGCATCGCCCGCTCCTCGGCCTCGCGGAGCATCGGCGTCTTCTGGCGGTACTCGCTCTTGAGGGTCATGACGATGTCGGCCTCGTCGACGTCGCGGGCGATGATCACCGGCAGCTGCAGCTCGCGGATCGCCTGCTCGAGGCGCTTGCGGCTGATCCCGATCGGCAGGACCCGGAGTGTCGGCAGGCTCGTGCCGGGGGCAACGCGGAGGACCGGCCCGCCGAACTCCTCGCCCTCGGCAACCTCCTCGCCCTCCGGGACGAGCGTCTCACCGGCAGGGGCCGCCTCCGGACCCGGACCGGCCCCCACGGCCCGGGCCGCCTCCGCTTCACGGGCCCGATCGGCGAGCGCCTCGTCATCGGCCTCGAGGTCCTCGAGGTTCACCGGCGCCCTGCCCTCGTCCGCCTTCAGGGCGCTCAGGGCTCGGGCGGCCTGTTCGCGCCACGCCTTCTGGCGCTCCAGCTCGCGGGCGTCGCGAGCTCGCGGCTCCGGGACCACTGCCGTACCGGCTCCCCGCTCGATCGGCCCCCGGTCGGCAATCTCGCCGGCCACGAAGGGCCGCTCGGACCCGGCCTCGCCCGGAAGTGGGCCGGGCGGAGAGGCGAACCGCTCACCGGGCAGGGCCCGGGCCGTCCCTGGACCGGCTGGGCCACCCCCCTGGTCGACCGGACCGCGGGCCGCGCTTTCCCGGCCCGAGCCGCCGCGGGTCTGGCGCCAGCCCCCGCTCTGGCCAGGGCGATAGCCGGGACGGTACCCGCCGGCCTCGCGATAACCCGGCCGGTACGCGCCCTCGCCCCGCCAGCCGGGCTCCATTCGCCAGGCCTGGCCGGTGCCGACGAGACCCGCAAAGCGCTCCGTGCCGAGCTGATCGCGTGGCGACGGACGGGGACGGGCCTGCGAGCGGTGGACCCCAGCCTCGTCCCGCCAGCGCAGCTCGGGCGCAATCGGATCGCCGCGCAGGAGCGCATCAACGGTCTCGGCGACGTCGGCGTGGACGATCACCCGGTCCCGGTCCTGGATCTCGATCACGCAGTCGAAGGTCGGCGGGGCCTTGCGCTCGAGCACGCTCTTCTGGCTTCGCCGCCGGCGCGCCTCCTCGTCGCCCAGGGTCACGCTCTGGATCCCGCCGATCAGATCGGAGAGGGTCGGGTTGAGCATCAGGTTGTCGAGGTTGTTGCCGTGGGCGGTGCCGATCAGCTGGACGCCCCGCTCGGCGATCGTGCGGGCCGCCTGGGCCTCGAGCTCGGTCCCGATCTCGTCGATCACGATCACCTGGGGCATGTGGTTCTCGACCGCCTCGATCATCACCTCGTGTTGGAGCGAGGGGGTCCGGACCTGCATCCGGCGTGCCTTGCCGATCGCCGGGTGGGGGATGTCGCCGTCGCCGGCGATCTCGTTCGAGGTGTCGACGACGACGACCCGCTTGCCCAGGTCGTCGGCCAGGACCCGGGCCGCCTCGCGCAGCATCGTCGTCTTGCCGATGCCGGGTCGACCCATGATCAGGATCGACTTCCCGCTCTCGACGAAGTCCTTGATGATCTCGATCGTCCCGTACACCGCCCGTCCGATCCGGCAGGTCAGCCCGACGATCTTGCCGTTCCGGTTGCGGATCGCGCTGATCCGGTGGAGGGTGCGCTCGATGCCGGCCCGGTTGTCGTCGCCGAACGAGCCGATATGCTCGACGACGTAGGCGATGTCGGCCTCGGTCACCTCCCGGTCGAGCAGGGTCACCTCGCTGTCCGGGAAGCGGGCCTCCGGCCGCCGACCCAGGTCGAGGACGACCTCGATCAGCGAGGTCCGGTCGGGCAGGGCGTGGACAGCGGCGACGATCTCGGGCGGCAGCGCCGCGAGGAGCAGGTCGAGGTCGTCTGTCGTTTCGCGGTTCCGATCGGTGGCGGTCACGTCTCCTCCGTTTCCGGGCGCCTACCTGGTGGCCGGCACGAGGGCCGGTTCGGCGACGCGGACAAGGGTCTCCTTGATCAGCAGGCTGACCGTGGCGACGGACTCGAACCCGGCCTCCTCGAGGCGCCGGTTGATCGGCGCCTCGTAGGTTCGTACGGGGGCGATCACGCCGTGGCTGTGGTGGTGGCCGCCCGACGAGCCGGGCCCGCCCGAGGCGCCGGCCAACCGGGCCGCGATCACCCCCAGCCCGAACTCGATCAGCGAGCTGCAGTCGACCTCTGGTCGGGCGACGACCTTGAGGTAGTGCGGCTGGTCCTCCTTGGCCACGCCCACCTGGAGGAAGGCGGCCGGACTCGATCCGGCGGGCGTCTCCTGGACGAAGCCCTCGACGTCGGCGAAGCGCAGGATCGGGGCCAGGCTGGAGCGCGGGATGCGCCACGTCCCCTGGCGCTCCCAGTCGGGCAGGCGGTACGCCTCGAGGCGCTGGACCGGGAGCGGGGTCACCGCCGCGTAGAGCCGAGCCAGGGCCAGGGAGTCGAGCGCCGTCGTCGGGCGGATGCCGTGGCTGGCGGCCGCCTCGTCGGTCCAGGGCTCGGGGAGCGGCAGGCCCGGCGGCCGGACGAGGATGATCTCCTCGCCGTAGCGGGCGAAGCCGGCCTGCATGAACAGCTCGACGTTGCCGGCCGTATTGGCGCAGGCGACGTGGATCCGCATGACGCCCCGACGGGCGCTCTCCCGGATCAGGTTCTGGACGAGCCGGAACCGGATGTCGCCGGCGTCGTTCGCCCCGATCGCATCGAGCTCGACGATCGTCCACTCGTCGCGCTGGCTGTCGCGCTCCACGCGCAGGAAGCCCGCCAGTTGGCCGTTTGCCTCGTAGACGTAGAGCAGGTCCTGCGGACCAAAGCCGCCGAGCGGCAGGCGGAAGAGGCTGAAGACCCCGATCGGCGGGCCGCTGACCGGCAGCCCGAGCGACCTCGTCTCCGGCCGGTCGCCCTGGCAGACCCGGGACAGCTCACCCAGCGCGGACAGGTCGGTCAGGCGCGCCGCCCGGACCCTGCCCTGGCGCGTGGTCATCGCTCCACCTGAGACCGCCGGGTGGGGTGCGGCCGGCGGCCGGATCCCTCGCCCGGATCGTCGTGCTCGGCCGCCATCGTGGCCAGCAGCCGGTGGAAGCGCGTCTCCCCGGCCAGCTCCGGGTGGAACGAGGTGGCGATGATGTTCCGCTCCCGGACGGCCACGATCCGGCCGTCGTCGAGGCGGGCGAGGATGTCGACCTCCGGTCCGGTTCGGGTGATCACCGGGGCCCGGATGAAGACGCCGTGGACCGGCTGGTCGCCAAGGATCGGCACCCTCAGCTCCGCCTCGAACGAATCGAGCTGGCGGCCGAACGCGTTGCGTTCGACGGTCACGTCGAGGAGGGGCAGGATCGGGGGCTCGCCGCCAGCGATCTCGCGGGCCAGGACGATCATCCCTGCACACGTTCCGAAGATCGGGGCTCCCCGGCGGGCGAGGGCAACGATCGGCTCGCCCATCCCCCAGCGATCGATCAGGCGGCGCATCGTCGTGCTCTCACCGCCGGGCAGGATCAGCCCGCTCAGCCCCTCCAGGTCGGCCGGCAGGCGCACTTCGACGCCCTCCACGCCGATCGCGCGCAGGACGTGGATGTGCTCGATGAAGGCGCCCTGGAGCGCCAGCACGCCGATCTTCATGGCGCTGGTCCGGCCTCCCCTGCCGCCGGACCTACCAGCCCCGGACGGCCAGTCGCTCCTGCTCAGGGATCGCCTCGAGTGCCGTCCCGCGCATCGGGGCACCCAGGCCCTTCGACACCTCGGCGATGATCTTCGGGTTGTCGAAGTGGGTTGTCGCCTGGACGATCGCGTTTGCCATCCGGGCCGGATTTTCGCTCTTGAAGATGCCGGAGCCGACGAACACGCCCTCGGCCCCAAGCTGCATGACCAGGGCCGCATCGGCCGGGGTGGAGACGCCACCGGCGACGAAGTTGACAACCGGCAGCCTGCCCTCGGCGGCGACCTGGCGGACGAGCTCGTACGGCGCCTGGAGCTCCTTGGCGGCCGCGAACAGCTCCTCCTCACGGAGCGACTGGAGGCGGCGGATCTCGCCCAGGACCGCCCGCAGCTGGCGGACCGCCTCGACGATGTTGCCGGTCCCCGCCTCGCCCTTGGTGCGGATCATCGCGGCGCCCTCGCTGATCCGCCGGAGCGCTTCGCCGAGATTCCGGCAGCCGCACACGAACGGGACCTTGAAGGCGTGCTTATCGATATGGTGCTCCTCGTCGGCCGGGGTGAGGACCTCGGACTCGTCGATGTAGTCGACACCGAGCGCCTCGAGGACCTGGGCCTCGACGAAGTGGCCGATCCGGGCCTTGGCCATGACCGGGATCGTCACCGCGTTCATGATCCCCTCGATCATCGCGGGGTCGCTCATCCGGGCGACGCCGCCCGCGGCACGGATGTCGGCTGGCACACGCTCGAGGGCCATGACGGCGACCGCGCCGGCGTCCTCGGCGATCTTCGCGTGCTCGGGCGTGACGACGTCCATGATGACGCCACCCTTGAGCATCTGGGCGAGGCCTTTCTTGGTCGCCCAGGTGGAAGTCTCGACGGTCATGTGGGTTGGGTTCCTCTGGTCCGCGCGACGTCTGCCGGCCGGGCTGGCCCCGGGGTCGTCGCCCGTTCGAGCGGGCCGGATCGCCTCGCGCGATCCGATTATCGCACGACGGGCCCCGAATCCCCAGCGGTCAGCTGGGGTTGGACCGGACCTGGGGCGACCCGGGACGACCGGACGCACCGGCTGGCTCGCGGCGGCCACCGGGCCGTGGCGCCGACCGCCAGCGGCGCATCCCGTCGGCCGCCAGCCGACCGCGGCGATCACCGGGCCGTGGCGCCGGCCGCCAGCCGGCGCATGACGTCATCCAGGGACCGCTACGTGGAGCGGCCCCGCGCCCCGCCTGCCACGCAGCGCGAACCGCGGCGCATGCCCTTTCGCCCGGGCCGCATGCGCCCGCTCGGCGCCCCCGGGACACCCCGGGCCGCTCCCCACGCCGGATCATCTCCGGACCGGTCCGCAGATGCGATCATGCCCTGGACGGAAACGCCGGCGGCTGCCGTGGCGAGCGTCGCGGTGGTTGCCCGGGCTCCACGGGGGGAGGTGCGCGACAGATGATCGAGCGACCCGGATCATCGCCGGCGACCAACCCGACCGGGTTGGTCGCAACAGCCTTCGCGGCCGCGCTGGTCGTGATGCTCATGCTGATCGTGGCAGCCAACCAGGACGGTCTGAGCCCACCGTCGACGATCCCGGTCTGGCTGCCGCTCGGCCTCGCCTACGGCGCCCCGGCGGTCGTCGGCTGGCTCGGCGTGCTGGGTGACCACCGCCCGCTGCTCGTCGCGGCCGGCCTGCTCTACCTGCCGCTCGCTGTCCTCGCCTTCAGCGGGGTGACGCTTCCATTCCTCCTGCCGGCGCTCCTCTTCCTGCGCGCGGCGACAAACGCCCGCCCGGTTCCGGAGCCGGGCGACCAGCTCGAGAGCGGGCCGGCCCCCGCGAAGCGCCCACGCCGGCTCCTGATGGTGCTCGCGGCAGGGCTGCTCAGCGCCCCGATCGTGGTCTGGCTCGTGCTCAACCTCATGCTCGCCGCGGTCGTTGGGCTGATCCTCGCGGCCGGGCTTGCCCAGCTCGCGCGAGGCGCCAGGACCAGCCACCAACCTCGTTCGGCCGAGTCGCCCCCGACCAGAACGGCCGCCCGACTCCCGGGCGCCCTGGCCGCGATCGCGATCGTCGCCCTCGTCCTGGTTGGTCTGGGCGCCGCGCTCTCGACGACCGAGGAGCGCTGCTGGATCCGCACCGACACTCCCACCGGACCGGTGTTCCGACAGGTCCCGCCAACGGACGTGATGACCCTCAGCCCGGGCGAATCAGGGGGCGGTTGCAACAGCGGCGAGTACACGGTCGTCGGCCTCGGCCTCGAGGCCGGCCTGATCGCGGTGGCAATCGCGCTGGCCACGCTGGTGGCCCGGCGACCGGCTCCGGCGCGATCGTGAGCATGCCGCCACGGGCATGGCCCCGGGAAGAGAGGGCCCGACGCGATCGTGAGCATGCCGCCACGGGCATGACCCCGGGAAGAGAGGGCCCAACGCGATCGTGAGCATGCCGCCACGGGCATGGCCCCGGGAAGAGACGGCCCAACGGACCAGCGCCCGCGTATCATCGGCCCATGCCGGTCCTGAGGAGCCGCATCGACCCGGCGAGCGAGGAGGCCCAGGCGAACCGGGCCGCGATGGACGAACTCGTCGCCGACCTGCGCCGCCGCCAGACCGCCCTCAGCGAGCGTGGCGCCGGGGGTGACGACCGCGCCATCGCCCGTCACCGCGAGCGCGGCAAGCTGCCCGTTCGCGAGCGGATCGAGCGCCTGATCGACCCCGGCTCGGCGTTCCTCGAACTCAGTCCGCTCGCCGCGACCGGACTGTACGACGACGAGGCCCCGGGGGCCGGGATCGTGACCGGCATCGGCCGGGTGGAGAACACGACCTGCGTCATCGTCGCCAACGACGCGACGGTCAAGGGCGGGACCTACTACCCGTTGACGGTCAAGAAGCACCTCCGGGCCCAGGAGATCGCGCTCGAGAACCGCCTGCCGTGCGTCTACCTGGTCGACTCGGGCGGCGCCTACCTGCCCCTCCAGGCCGACGTCTTCCCCGACCGCGACCACTTCGGCCGGATCTTCTACAACCAGGCCCGCCTGTCGGCCGCGGGCATTCCCCAGCTGGCGCTGGTCATGGGCAGCTGCACCGCCGGCGGGGCGTACGTCCCGGCGATGAGCGACGAGACCGTGATCGTCCGCGGCACCGGCACGATCTTCCTCGGCGGCCCACCGCTGGTGAAGGCCGCCACCGGCGAGGACGTCACGGCCGAGGAGCTCGGTGGAGCCGACGTCCACGCCCGCCTGAGCGGCGTCGCCGACCACCAGGCGCTCGACGACGAGCACGCCCTGGCGCTCGGGCGTTCGATCGTGGCGAACCTCAACCGCACCCCGCCAGCTCTGCCCTGGGAGCGCCGGACTCCCGAGCCGCCGGCGGTCGCACCCGAGGGCGACCCCGGCATCGGCACGGCCCACCTGTACGCCGCCATCCCGACCGACCTGCGCCGCCCGCTCGAGGTCCGCGAGGTGATCGCCCGGCTCGTTGACGGTTCCCGCTTTCACGAGTTCAAGCCGCTCTACGGCGAGACGCTCGTCACCGGCTTCGCCCATCTCGAGGGCTACCCGGTCGGGATCATCGCCAACGATGGCGTCCTGTTCAGCCAGTCCGCCCTCAAGGGCGCCCACTTCATCGAGCTCGCCGCTCAGCGCAGGATCCCGCTCGTCTTCCTCCAGAACATCACCGGGTTCATGGTCGGGCGCGAGTACGAGGCCGGCGGGATCGCCAAGGACGGGGCGAAGATGGTGACCGCGGTCGCCTGCGCCGAGGTTCCGAAGTTCACGGTCATCATCGGGGGCAGCTTCGGGGCCGGGAACTACGCGATGGCCGGACGCGCCTACGGGCCGCGCTTCCTCTGGTCCTGGCCGAACTCGCGGATCAGCGTGATGGGCGGACTGCAGGCGGCGCGGGTGCTCTCGACCGTGCGCGCCGCCTCGCTCCCGGGTGGCGAGTGGCCATCCGAGGAGGAGCGCGAGGCCTTCGAGGCGCCGATCCTCGCGTCGTACGAGCGCGAGGGCAACCCCTACTACGCCACCGCTCGCCTCTGGGACGACGGAATCATCGACCCGCTCGACACCCGCCGGGTCCTGGCCCTGGGGATCTCTGCCGCCCTCCACGCGCCGATCCCGGAGACGCGGTTCGGGGTCTTCCGGATGTAGCCGCGAACGCGGACACCCCGGACTGCACGGTCACCCGGACCGGGCTACGAGAGCGCCGGACCCAGCACCCGGAACCCTTCGCGCTCGGCGCCCTCCGCGAGCCGCTCGTCGAGCGTGACCACCTCGAGCGACGTGGGATCGCCCTCAGCGGCCACCAGCGCGGCAGCCAGCTGGAGGGCGTCGGCCGCCCGGAGCCGATGGACTCGAAGTAGTCGGATCGCCGTCTGGCGGACGTGGGCGACTGGCTGGATTTCATGCCACGCTCGGGCAAGCTCGGCCAACCGACCCAGGGCTTGATTCATCGACCCTCGATCGAGAGCCCCCTCGCGCTCGAGCCGGGCGAGCGCCGACACGCATTCGATCTCCGTCGCCCACCAGACGATGAGCTCTGGATCGTCCTCGAGGGCTGCGAGCACGGCCTTGCTCCCCGTCTCCCAGGCGAGCAGCGGGACGATTGCCGAGCTGTCCCAGAACCTCACCGGCCGGACCGTCGCTCGTCGATGAGGGCCGCCACAGCGCTCTGCCCCGGTGGGACCGGAGGTCCGGGGACGCGCAACCGATCGAGCGATACAGGAGTGGATCCCGTCCGGACGAGACCGGCACGCTCGAGCCGGAGCAGTCGACCGGTTGGATCCGCGCTCGACGTGACCGGCTCCAGCCTCGCGACCGGCCGCCCACGGTCCGTGATCACGATCGTTTCGCCGCTGCGAACCCGATCGATGAGCGCGCTCAAACGGTTCTTGGCCTCGGTGATCGATGTCATTCGCATAACGCCATTGTGGCGTCTTATATCACACCAATCAAGTCACATGACCTGCCCGCCGCTCCTCGACCGGTCCCCGCGGCGGGGACCCCAGCCGGCTCCACGGCCCGGGTACACTCGGCAGCCATGACCGAACAGATCGCCCGCGGTCGCCTCCTCCAGGTCAACGTCTCGCCCGGCGGCGTTCCGAAGCTGCCCGTCGCCGGCCCCGTCCGCGTGACCCGCCTGGGCCTCGACGGCGACGCCCACCGCGAGGAGACCGTCCACGGCGGGCCACACCGGGCGGTCGCCCTGTTCGCGATCGAAGCGATCCGCCGAGTCGCGGCCGAGGGCCACCCGATCGCACCCGGGACCGCGGGCGAGAACCTGACGACCGAGGGGATCGAGCTCGCGGGCCTGCCCGTCGGGACCCGGCTCGCGATTGGCGACGAGCTCGTCCTCGAGCTCTCGGCACCGGACAACCCGTGCCGCACGATCCGGGGCAGCTTCAGCGACGGCCGGTTTGCCCGGATCTCGATCCTCGCCCACCCGAGCGATAGCCGGATGTACGCTCGCGTCCTCCGGGAGGGCTCGATCCGGGCGGGCGACCCGATCGCGGTCCTGCCGCCCGCACCCGACTCGCGGGCGGGCGAGCTCGCGCTCCTGGCCCGGGTCGATGCAGCCCGGCGCGCCTCGAGCGTTGCGATCTGGCAGGCTGCCGCGGCGGCCGGGCTCGACGTCCGGGTCGTCGACGACGGCGAGCTCGCGCTCGTCGCGTCCCCCGCCCTGCCCGGTCCGTGGCTGAACCGGACGGCCGGCCTCGTCCTCCTGCCAAACCTCATCGAGCGCGCCCTCGACCACTTCCGGGCCGCCGGCACGACCGGCTGGCTCGACCTCGATCCCGCCGACCCGGCGACCCCGGCCAGCGAGCCGGACGAGTGGATGAGCATCCACGCCGGCGAGCCAGGCCGGGCGGGGGGCGAGCCTGGACGCATCGCCGAGCCGTCGATCCCGGGCCTCGTCGTGCGCCCGATCGACCCGGAAGAGGCGGCGACCTGGGCCCGGACCCTGACCGGGGACGACGCCGTCGGGCCGGAGGAGGCGCGAGCCTGGGTCGCGCTCGCCCCCCAGCTGGCTCGGACGCCGCACCACTCACTCTGGCTGGCCGAGCTCGACGGCGAGCCCGTGGCCACGGGCAGCCTCCATGTCCGTCGCGGAGTCGGCTGGCTGCGGACCGCGAACGTCATCCGGATCGCCCGGGGGCGGGGCATCCACCGGGCCCTGATCGCCGCCCGGGCACGGGCCGCGGCGGAGGCCGGCTGTGAGCTCGTGGCTGCCGAAGCAAGTCCGGGGGGCGTCTCGGAGCGGAACCTGCGCTCGATCGGCCTGGCGCGGATCGCCAGGTACGGCCTGTACCGGGCTGAGCCGGGCGCTGGCTGACGCGGCAGCAGGGCAGGGCGGCGCGGCGCGGCGGCTCGGTCGCGAGGCGGCTCGGCCGAGCGGCTCGGTGGTGGGGCGGGGCAGGGCGGCCTCGCAGCCGGGGATTGGGCGGTCTAGGATGAGCCGGTGAGCGACCGACTGCTCGTCGAACGGACCGGCCCGGACGGGCTCGTGGCCCGGGTGACACTCGCCCGACCCGACGTCCACAACGCCTTCGACCCGTCGCTGATCGCGGACCTGCGGGCCGTCTTTGTCGCTCTCGCCCGCGAGCCGGCGGCACGGCTGCGGGCCGTCGTCCTGGCCGGTGCCGGGCCATCGTTCTGTGCTGGCGCCGACATCGCCTGGATGCGTGCCTCACGCTCGCTCGACCGCGAGGCGAACGAGCAGGACGCGATGGCGATGGCCGAGATGTTCGAGGCGATCGACACCTGCCCGGCCCCGGTCGTGGCCCGGGTGCACGGCGCCGCGCTCGGCGGCGGGATGGGCCTGTGCGCCGTCGCGGACCTCGTGATCGCCGAGAGCGGGACACGGTTCGGCTTCACCGAGACACGTCTGGGGCTGATCCCGGCCGTGATCGCGCCGTTCGTGATCGCCAAGATCGGCGAGTCGAACGCCCGGGCCCTGTTCCCGACGGCGCGCCGGTTCGACGCTGTCCGCGCCCAGCGGATCGGACTCGTCCACGAGGTCGTGGAGGGCCCGGCCGCCCTCGACGCCGCGGTCGATGGCGCGCTGGCCGACCTGCTCGCCGCCGGCCCGACCGCCGCCCGGGCCGCCAAGTCGATCGTCCGCGAGGTGCGCGGGCTGCCCCATGGGTCGGCGAAGTGGCACACGGCCAGGGCGATCGCCGCCCAGCGCCAGAGCGAGGAAGCCCAGGAGGGCCTCCGTGCCTTCCTCGAGAAGCGGCGGCCGGCCTGGGTACCGGATGACGACGGGGGAGCATGACCCTGTCTCAGGCCTGCGTGCCAGGCACATGGACGGGCGCGGGGGCCCGACGCCTCCCGATCGGCATCCGCCAGGGTCGATCGGGCCCGCTTGCCAGCACCGGAGCTGAACGCGACAATTGCGCCATGCTTCGCGTGGCGCCATGAACGAGGACCTGAGCCCGAGCCAGGTGGCGGCCCGGATCGGGGCGAGCACGAGGACCGTCCAGCGCTGGATCGCCATGGGCAGGCTTCCGGCCAGGCGGGTTGGTGGCCGTTGGCGTGTCGCATTTGACGCGTTAGACGCATTCACCGACCGGAACCGGGAGCCTGACGTCGGCCGCGACCGAGGGCCGGCCCTCGGCCCGAACCCGGGGAGGGAACCGATCCGCGTTCTCTTCGTGGCCAACCGGGGCGAGATCGCCCGGCGGATCGCTCGGACCGCCGAGCACCTCGGGATCCGGGTCGTCGTCCCGGCCGCCGACCGCGGGGATGCCGCCGGCCGGGTCGGGCTGCCAGACGTCGCCGGCCGGGCCGACGCCCGGCACCCGCACGCCTCCGCTTCGGCCGTCGCTTCGGCCGCGCTCACCACATCACGGCCGCTCGACCTGCTCGACATCGAGGCCGTCATTGCGGCCGCCCGCGCCGCGGGCGCGGACGCCCTCCATCCGGGCTACGGCTTCCTGGCCGAGAACGCCGACTTCGCCGAGGCCGTGGTCGCCGCCGGCATCCGCTGGGTCGGCCCGCCCCCGGCCGCGATCCGGGCGATGGGCGACAAGGCCGGGGCGCGGCGGCTGGCAACCCGCCTGGGCATCCCGATCCTGCCCGGCTACGACGATCCCGACCAGTCCGACGATGCCCTGGCCGCCGCCGCCCGGACGATCGGCCCGCCCCTTCTGGTCAAGCCGGCCGCCGGTGGGGGTGGCAAGGGGATGCGGATCGTCCGCGACCTCGACGGACTCCCAGCGGCGCTGGCGGCCGCCCGCCGGGAGGCCAGGGCCGCCTTCGGGGACGACCGGCTGATCCTCGAGCGCTACCTCGAGCGACCGCGCCACATCGAGGTCCAGGTCCTGTTCGATCTCCACGGCGCGGGTGTCCACCTTGGTGAGCGCGACTGCTCGATCCAGCGCCGCCACCAGAAGATCCTCGAGGAGACCCCCGCCCCCGCCGTCGACGAACCGCTCCGGGCGCGCCTCGCCTCGGCCGCCCTGCGCCTCGCCACGGCTGTCGGGTACGCCTCGGCCGGAACGGTCGAGTTCCTCGTCGACGACGCCGGCGCCTTCCACTTCCTCGAGATGAACACCCGCCTCCAGGTCGAGCACCCGGTCACCGAGCTGGTCACCGGGCGTGACCTCGTCGCTGACCAGCTCCGGATCGCCGCCGGCGAACCGCTCGGCGTCGACCAGGCCAGCGTGGACCTCGCCCGCAGCAGCGGCGGCCACGCGATCGAGGCTCGCCTCTACGCCGAGGACGCGGAGGCCGGCTTCCTGCCCGCCACCGGACGGGTGGCGATCCTGCGCTGGCCCCGTGGTGAGGGGATCCGGGTCGATGCCGGGATCGACGCCGGGGCCGAGGTCGGCGATCGCTTCGACCCGCTCCTGGCGAAGATCATCGCCCATGGCCGGGATCGTGCCGACGCGCTCGAGCGGCTCCGCGACGCCCTCGAACAGACAGTCGTCCTGGGGCTGACGACGAACCTGCGCTTCCTGCGCTGGCTCATCCGGCAGCCCGAGGTCGTGACCGGCGAAGCGCGAACCGACACGCTCGAGCACCGCTGGCCGCCAGACGAGGCGGCCGCCTGGGCGACGATCCCCGACGCGGCCTGGCGAACGGCGGCCCGGCTTGTGCTGGCCGACCAGGGCAGCGAGCCGTGGGCCGGCGGATGGCGGCTGAACTCGGACCCGGTCGTGCGCCTCGTGGCGGAGGGCCAGGAGCGGCGAGTCGCGGTCGGGCGGGACGCCCACGACGCGACGCGCGCGACCGGCTCGGTCGGACGGGGTGCGCCCGGCGCGGCCGGGGCCGCGGGTCCTGGCGACGGGGCGCTGACCGCCGTCCGGGTTGGTGACACCGTCCACGTCGACGTCGATGGCCGGAGCGTCGCGTTCCGGCTGGCACCGCCGCCGGATGTCGAGCGGGCCGTCCGGTCGGCAGCCCGCCAGCACGGCGGCGGCCTCACCGGGGTGACCGCCCCGATGCCGGGGACGGTGATCGCGCTCCACGTGACCGTCGGCCAGGCCGTCGAGACCGGCGACCCGATCGTCACCCTCGAGGCAATGAAGATGGAGCACGTCGCCCCGAGCCCGAGCGCCGGCTCGGTCCTCGAGATCCGGGTCCGACCCGGCGACCAGGTCGTCCGCGGTCAGCTCCTGGCCGTCCTCGAACCCTGATCCCCGGGCGAACGCGCTACGCTCTGGCCAACGACCAGCCGGAGGAGATCCCGGAGGAGACCGATGACGACCCCTGAACCCGCCACCGAGCAGTTGAGCCGCGAGGTGCTGCTGCGCCAGCACGCCGAGGCACGGCGCCGTCGCGACGCGGCCCCGCTGGGCAGCGAGGAATACCGCCAGGCCGCGGCCGAGGTCGGCCGGATCGAGGTCGAGATCGCCCGGCTCGAGCGGGCGATGGACCCGCCGCGGGTCTGACCGGATCGGGCTGGAGCCAGCCACGGCTCGCGGCGGAACGGCAGTGACGGACCGGGTCCGGATCTACGAGGTTGGCCCGCGCGACGGGCTCCAGAACGAGGCGCGCCCGATCGCCACGGCCGACAAGCGGCGCTTCATCGATCTCCTCGCCCGGGCCGGCCTGCGCGAGATCGAGGCCACGAGCTTCGTCAGCCCGCGGGCGATCCCCCAGCTCGCCGACGCGGACGAGCTGCTTGCAAGCCTCGAACGGGCGCCCGGCGTGCGCTACCCGGTCCTCGTCCCGAACCGGCGCGGGCTCGAGCGCGCCGAGGCGGCCGGGGCGGACGCGATCGCGGTCTTCACGGCCGCCTCGGACGCGTTCACCGAGCGGAACATCGGGATGACCGTCGAGGCGTCACTGGCCGAGTTCGCGCCGATCCTCGCCCGCGCCCGCGAGCACGGCTGGTGGCGCCGGGGCTACGTCTCGACCGCCTTCGGCTGCCCGTACACCGGACGGGTCGACGTCGGCCGGGTCGTCGGGGTCGCGG
>JAKAHU010000250.1 GCA_021825385.1 Chloroflexota bacterium
GCCGCCCCAAGGCGCGCCTCGTGCTGCTCCTTCGACTCGCCGGCCTCCTTGATCAGCTCGTTGAGCGGATCGGGCTGCTGGGTGACCTGGGTCGGGTCCAGGGTCCGCCGGTCAGTCATGGCCGTGCTCCTCGGCCATCGTGTGGACGAGGTCGGCGGTGCTGATGATCCCGATCGGGGTCCGACCGTCCTCGCCGACGATCACCAGCCGGTGGACCCGCTCGCGCTCCATCAGCTGGGCCGCCTCGCTGATCGTCGTCCCGGCCCCGACCGAGAGCGCCGGTGAGGTCATCAGGTGGCGCACGGCCAGCCCGGGCCAGTTGGCCCACAGGTGCTCGGTCGCCCGAGCCCGCAGCAGGTCGGTGTGGCTGACGACGCCGACGAGGGCGCCGCTGCCGTCGACCACCGGCAGACCGCTGATGTGGTGCCGGTCGAGGAGGCGGGCCACCTCGGCCAGTGGGGCGTCGGCCCGAACGACGATCGGGTCGCGGGTCATGATCTCGCCGACCGTCCGGCCGGCCTTCCTCTCGTTCATCGCGCACTCTCCACCGGGACGGGGGGACTCCCCTGGGGCTGCTCGCCGGCGGCGGGTGGGGCCTCGCCGGCGGGCGCACCGCCAGACGGCGCAGCGCCGGCGATCGCGGCGGTCACGTCGATCACCCCGTCGTAGGCCTGCTCGATCACCGCCATGTTGGCATCGACGACGGCCCCGCCACGCTTGCCGAAAAAGCGCCCGAGGTGGGTGCGCACCGCCTCGAGCACGCCCGCCCGGTCGAGGCCGGCCCGCTCGGCGAAGGGGGCGATTCTGAGGAAGACGCCAACGAGGGCGACGCCCTGCATCCGGACCACGAGGTCCGGCCGGGGCGCATGGGCGGCCGCCAGGGACGCGGTGTCGAGGGCGGTCAGGCGGATCCGGCGAGCCAGGATCTCGGCCCGGGCCCAGGCTGGCAGGCTGGCCCAGATCGCCTCGGGGTCGGAGAGCGGCGACTGAAGGAAGACGGTGCCCCCGTCGACCAGTCCCTGGAGCGGGTCGCCCTGGTTGAACGCGATCGCGCCGTGGAGGGGCACGAACTCGACCCGGTCCAGCTCGGCGTGCTGGCGAATCGGCTCCTCGGCGATGGTCAGGAAGTAGGTCGTCGGGAGCCCCTTCTTCTCCGAGCCATAGCGGGGGTAGGCCTGAACGTGGAGCCCGAATGTCTCGCCCACGATCGTGGCCACGAGCTTGTTCGTGGTCACCGACCCGAACCCACCGATCGAGTGGCCGCGCAGGCTGAAGGCGCCCTTCGGGCGGAGCTCGACCTGGGCCCGCTCGAGCGCGAGCGGGTGGCGGATCCCGAGCACGGCATACCGGCGCCGGGCAACCTCGGCCGGGTCGGCGATCCAGTTGTACACCGCGACGAGATCGCCGGCCGGGATGTCGCGCGAACCGAGTCCGGCCGAGGCCGAGACGACCCGGGGCACCGGCCGGCCGTCGACCGCCGCATCGCCCAGGGCCGCCTTCGTCTCGCGCGTGAGCGGGTTGTCGGCCGAGGCGGGCTCGTCCGTTCGCTCGACGACCGCGACGGCGCTCGCGTTCCGGATCGCGGCCGCGAGCTGCGCGGCCGGGAAGGGCCGGAAGCTCGTCACCGCCACCGATCCGACCCGGCGGCCCTGGCCGCGCAGGTGGTCGACGACGTCGAGCAGCGTGTCCGCGATCGTGCCCATGGCGACCACGATCTGCTCGGCGTCCTCGGTCCGGTACGTCTCGATCAGGTCGTAGTGGCGGCCGGTCCGGACCCGCCACTCGGTCATCGCCTCGCGGATCGCGTCGCCGAGCCGATCGTAGAACACCCGCTGCCCGATCCGGCCCTTCATGTAGCTGTCCTGGTTCTGGACGACGCCGGTCATCAGCGCCTCGGCCGGATCGAAGAAGTCGCGCAGCCGCTGGCGCGGGTCGCCGACGAACTCGCGCAGCAGCTCGTCTTCCGGCAGGCGCACGTTCTCGAGCGTGTGGGTGGTCAGGAAGCCATCCTGGACGACCAGGAACGGGGTCTCCGAATCCTCCGCGGCCCGACGCGCGATCGCGGTCAGGTCGGCTGCCTCCTGGGCGTTCCGGGCGAAGAGGATCCCCCAGCCCACATCGGCCACGCCCATCACGTCGTCGTGGCCGGCATGGATGTTCAGGGCCTGGCTGGTCAGCGCCCGCGCGCCAACGTGGAAGACGACCGGCAGGCGCTTGCCGCTGATGACGTACAGGACCTCCTTCATCAGGATCAGGCCCTGGCCGGCGGTGAAGTTCGTGACCCGACCGCCGGCGAGCGCAAACCCCTCGGCGGCCGTCGCCGACGAGTGCTCGGACTCGGGTTCGATGAACCGCAGCGGGGTCCCCCAGAGGTTGGGCCGGCCCTCGGCGACCGCTGCCTGGTAGATCGCGGCCATCGTCGTCGAGGGCGTGATCGGGTAGGCGCACGCGCCTTCGCTGATTCGCGTCTCGACGTACGAGATCGCCTCCGAGCCGTCGACGATCGCGGGGATGCCTGGGAACAGCGGACTGCCGTCAGTAGCCATGTTGTTCATGACCCCAAGGGTGTGCCCCGAGGCGGCCACGACCGAGGGGCGAGCTGCCCGAAACCGGGGGCCATTTGGCCCGCGGGCCGAGTTTGGCGGGCAGGAACCAGCGACTGGACGCTTGGCCGGCGACCCGGGAGCGCACGGGTCGCGGAGCGGGACGCATGGCAGAACGACACGACGACGGTCAGGCGCCTGGAACCGCGTCGGCCAGTCCAGCCAGCGAGCGCAGGCGGGTCACCAGCTCAGCGCCCTCGACCCGCTTGAGGAGCGTGGCTCCGATCCCCGTCCGTCTCGCGGCCAGGCGTGCCTCGGTGCTCCAATAGGCGGACAGGACGGCGATCCGCTGGCGCGGAACGAGGTCGTCGAGCGCCGTCACGATCGGCTGCCAACCGCCCGGGACCGATGCGTCGATCAGGATGACGTCGGGCCGTTCCCGCCGGGCGGCCTCGCCGACCCCCAGGGCGGTCGACTCGTGGGCCACGATGTCGAAGCCGTGGTAGGCGAGATGAACGCGCAGCGCCTCGGACGCTGCCCGTCGGTCGCTCACCAAGAGCAGCCGGCAGGGTGGTCCGGAACGGTCGTAGGGATGGCTCGATCGGCCGATCATGTCCCGATCGTCGGCAGGCGGGCACAGACGGCGTAGCGACATGATGCCCGAAGAACCGGGCCATTCGGCCCGTGCCGTGACCACCGGCGAGGCTCGATGATCCGGCACGCGGTGGACGTCGGAGGGGACGCCCGGCGTCCACCCAGAACTCCGGCATCGCTGAGGTGCCGGTCTTTTTTTCGGCCGGGGACCCGCTGCGTCCAGGGCCCGGGACGGGGCCGCGGCTACAGGTAGTGGGTCTGGCGGGCCTGGGCGATCAGCTCGTCCCGGAAGTCCGGGTGGGCGATCGCGATCAAGGCCCGGGCGCGTTCGCGGATGCTCTTGCCGTAGAGCTCGGCGACCCCGTATTCGGTCACGACCGTCCGGACGTGAGCCCGGGTCGTCACCACCCCCGCACCGGCCTCGAGCAAGGGCGTGATCCGCGACACCTGCCCGCCCGCCGCGGTCGAGGGGAGGGCAATGATCGCCCGACCCTCCGGAGCGAGCGCCGCGCCGCGGATGAAGTCCATCTGCCCGCCGACGCCGCTGTACAGGCGCCAGCCGATCGAATCGGCGCACACCTGGCCGCTCAGGTCGATCGAGATCGCCGAGTTGATCGCGATCATGTGGCGAAAGCTGCGGATCACGTGCGTGTCGTTGGTGAAGTCGGTGGGCCGCATCTCGACCATCGGGTTGTCGTGAACGAAGCGGTAGAGCTTCGGGGTGCCCATCATGAACGTGGCCACGATCTTGCCCCTGTTGCGCTCCTTGCGCATCCCGGTGATCACCCCGGCCTCGACGAGGTCGACGACGACGTCGGTCATCATCTCGGTGTGGACGCCCAGGTCCTTCTTGCCGTGGAGCGCCTTGGCCACGGCGGTCGGGATCGTGCCGATCCCCATCTGGATCGTCGCTCCGTCCGGGACGAGGTCGGCCACGTACTCGCCGATCCGTCGCTCCACCTCACCCCCCGGCTGCTCGAGATGCTCGTAGGGCGGGATGTCCACCTCGACCGCGAGATCGATGTCGTTGATGTGGACGAAGCTCTCGCCGAGGGTGCGGGGCATCGAGCGGTTGAGCTGGGCGATCACCGTCCGGGCGACCGGGATCGCCGCGTAGGTGGCCTCGACCGACGTCCCGAGCGAGCAATAGCCATGCTCGTCGGGAGGCGAGACGTTGATCAGGATCGCGTCGAGCGGGATCAGGCCGCTGGTGAACAGATGCGGTGTGTCCGAGAGAAAGACCGGGATGTACTCGGCCCGGCCCTCGTTCACCGCCGCCCGCGCGTTCGGACCGATGAACAGAGCTCGGTGGCGGAAGTGGCCGGCCATCTCGGGTGCCAGGTGCGGCCCCGGGCCCTCGATGTGCATGTGCACGACGCTGACGTCATGGAGCTCGTCGGCGCGAGCGACGAGGGCGTCGAGGAGGACCGACGGCGCGGCCGCCGCGGCCTGGACATAGATCTGGTGGCCGGAGCGGATCCCCGCCACGGCCTCGGCAGCACTGACGATTCGCATGCGCCGAGTGTACGTGGCCCCGTGGAGGCCCGACGAGGGGCCGAACGGACCGAAGGCCGGGGCCGGACGACGAGTGGCGCGCAGATCGAGAGGACCGACCCCGGGACCAGACGCCCGGAGCTAGAGGTCCCGGGTCAGCCGGTGCTTGGCGACGAAGGCGGCGGCCTGGGCCCGCCGCTCGAGGTTGAGCTTCGAGAGGATCGAGCTGACGTAATTCTTGACCGTCTTGTCCGAGAGGTAGACCTCGGCCGCGATCTCCTTGTTCGTCTTTCCCTCGGCCACCAGGGCCAGGATCTTCTGCTCCTGCTGGGTGAGCTGGGCAAGCTCGTCGGTGTACGAGCCGGTCGCGATCCGCCGGACCCG
>JAKAHU010000251.1 GCA_021825385.1 Chloroflexota bacterium
GCCAGCAGTTCGACGACGTCGCCGACGCTCTTGCCGCCGACGACGACCATCACCTCGCGGATCCCCATCCCGGCCAGCGTCTCGATCGGGTAGTAGATCATCGGCCGGTCGTAGATCGGCAGGAGATGCTTGTTGGTCACGATCGTGAGCGGGTGGAGACGGGTCGCGGTCCCGCCGGCGAGCACGATCCCCTTCATCGCCGCCTAGCCTACCAGCCGGAGGGCATCGCGCCGCTCACCGCCCGCGGTCGGTCCGGCCTCGATCACGGGACGGTCGCGGGGGTGGGCAGGGCTCGCGGCGTCGCCGCCGGCCCCGACGGGGCCGCCTGGTCGCCCGGCCCGGGGGTCACGAACGGCTGCTCGGTGTCCGGCAGGGTGCCGTCCGGGTTCGTGACGTCCGTCGGCTGCCGGGCCGGGTCGGGCAGGCCGCCCTGGTAGTCGGTGATCACGAGCACGTACTCGAGCTTGTCGAGCTCGACCGCCGGCTGAAGGTAGGCGGTCTGCACGACGGCGTTCGCGTCGCGGGTGACGTCGACCACCTGGCCGATCAGGAGCCCCTTCGGGTAGAGCGAGCGAACCCCGTTGCCGAGCTCGATCCCGGCCGTCACGACCTCCTCGCCGATCTTGATCCGCTCGGTCGAGTCGATGTTCTGCATGATCAGGACGCCGCCCAGCTGGCCGATCACCTCGCCGGTCGCGGCGCTCGTCTGGACCTGGCCGATGACCGTCGAGCTCGTGTCGTTGATCAGCAGGACGTTGGCGAAGTTCGCCCCGACCTCGATCACCCGGCCGGCCAGCGCCCCGCCGGCGGCGATGACCACGTCGCCGACCTTCAGTCCGCGGTCCGTGCCGACGTCGATCGAGACGACCCGCCGGAACTCCGACGACTCGCGCCCGATCACCGAGGCGGCCACGGTCCGGTAGTCGATCCCGCCCCGGACCTGGAGGAGGGCGGTCAGGAGGTCGTTCTCGCGCCTGATCTCGGCCAGGCGCGCGTTCTCGGTCGCCAAACGCTCGTTGTCGAGCCGGAGCGCCTCGTTCATCCGGCGCAGCTGGTCGATCTCGGTCACCGCTCCGCCGATCGAACCGACCTCGCGGGCGAGGTCGGTCAGCACCGACTGGATCGGCCGGAAGGCGAACCCGATCCCCTTCTGGAGCTCGACGATCGGAGGGCTCGAGGAGAAGGCCATCAGGACGATCGACAGCCCGAGCAGGAGGGCATAGGCCGCCCCCCGCCGGCGGGCACGGCGGGTGCCCAGGAAACCGCCGACCAGACCGATCCCGGAGGCCACCTGCGGGCTCCCGATCTAGCGCGGCGGACGCGAGTACGTGTCGGCCACGAGGACCCGGGCCATCGCGTCGAGCTCCTCGAGGACGACCCCCGTGCCGCGGGCGACGCAGGTGAGCGGATCGTCGGCCACGTGGACCGGCATCTGGGTCGCCTCGGCGACGCGCCGATCGAGGCCGGCCAGGAGGGCGCCGCCACCGGCGAGGACGATCCCCTGGTCCATGATGTCGGCGACCAGCTCGGGCGGCGTCTCCTCGATCGTGTCCTTGATCGTGTCGACGATCTGCTGGACGGACGGCTCGATCGCCTCGCGGATCTGCTCGGCGCCAACCTCGACGCTACGCGGCAGGCCGGTCAGGAGGTCGCGCCCGCGCAGGGTCACCCGCTGGGCGTCCCACTCGCCGGGGTAGGCCGAGGCGATCGCGATCTTGATGTCCTCCGCGGTCCGCTCGCCGAGGAAGAGGTTGTACTCGCGCCGGGCGAACGCGACGATGTCCTGGTCCATCTCGTCGCCACCGATCCGGATGCTCCGGCTGACGACGATCCCGCCCAGGCTGATCACCGCGACCTCGGTCGTGCCGCCGCCGATGTCGACGATCAGGCTGCCCGACGGCTCGCTGACCGGCAGGCCGGCCCCGATCGCGGCCGCCATCGGCTCCTCGATCAGGCGCGCCCAGCGCGCGCCGGCGTTCAGGGCCGCGTCGCGGACGGCCCGCTTCTCCACCTCGGTGACGCCCGAGGGGATGCCCAGGAGCATCCGCGGGCGCGGGATCAGCCCGATCCGGTCGTGGACCCGGGTGACGAAGTACTTGATCATCTGCTCGGTGACGTCGAAGTCGCTGATCACCCCGTCGCGCAGAGGGCGGACGGCGATGATGCTGGCCGGCGTCCGGCCGACCATCCGCTTCGCCTCGGCGCCGATGGCGAGGACCCTCTTCGTCTTCGCCTCGATCGCCACGACACTCGGTTCGCTCATCACGATGCCCCGGCTGCGGACCCAGACGAGCGTGTTCGCGGTGCCGAGGTCGATCCCGATGTCGCGAGAGAACAGGCCGAGGAGGCGGTCCAGCATCAGAGACGAGGGTCCTTCGTGGTGGCGTGGCGGGCCGGGGCGATCGATCGTGCGGCGCGCGGCGATGAGCGACAGGCAGAGCCCGAGCAGTATACCGCCCGCCCGCCGACGAGCGGCCGGGCGGCACGGACCCGAGCCGACCGGCCGCGGCCTACTCGGTCACGACCTCCAGCCGCCGATGAGCTTCGCGCAGGGCGGCCTCGACCTCGGCCGGCCCGTCGGCTCGGGCGAACATGAACCCGAGGTAGCGGTCTCCCTCCGGGAGCGGGACGAGCGAGCCGCCGATGGGGATCGTGATCGTCAGACCCTCGATCCCCGGAACGGCCCGGGCGGCCTCCTGGCCGCGGACCTCGCGCAGGATTCCGGCCCGGGGGATCGGCAGCATCATCACCCCGGCCGCCGCCCGCTCACGCTCGAGCGAGGGGAGCGGCAGGCGGGCCGCATGGCGGATGATCAGCTCTTCGAGCGGGACCCCGGCCCCGAAACGAAGCGTCCGGGCGCACAGCCCACCGATCGAGCGGGCCGCGACCTCGAGCACCCAGGCCCCGCGTCCATTCAGGCGCAGCTCGGCGTGGATCGGGCCCTCGGTCAGCCCGATCGCCCGTGTCGCCGCGGCGGTCGTCTCCCGCACCAGCACCTGCGTCGCGGCCGGGAGGCGCGAGGGGGTGACGTAGATCGTCTCCTCGAAGAACGGGCCGTCGAGCGGGTCCGGCTTGTCGAAGATCGCCAGGACCTCGAGCTGGCCGCCCCGGAGCAGTCCCTCGACCGCGATCTCGACGCCCGGGATGAAGTCCTCGACGATGATCCGCTGCGGTTCGGCGCCCGGCGGGCAGACCTCAGGTGAGCGGACGATCGAGGCGACCCGGGCGAACGCGGCCGCCAGCCCGTCCGGGTCGTCGGCCCGGATGACCCCCCGGCTGCCCGACAGGTCGACCGGCTTGACGACGACCGGGAAGGTGGGGCTCGGGACCTCCTCGGGATCCGTGCCAGCCGGCCAGATCCGGAATCGGGGCGTGTTCAGCCCGGCCGCCGCGAGGAGATCGCGGAGACGCCCCTTGTCCCGGCTTGCCGCCACCGCCTCGAACCGGTTGTGGGGCAGGCCGAGCGCGGCGGCTCCGGCCGCGGCGACGAGGGTCGAGCCGTCGTCGACGGGGACGATCGCGTCGAGGGGATAGCGGCGGGCGAATTCCTCGATCGCCCGGCGGCCGGCCGGGGCGTCGTCGAGGTCGAGCTGGAGGGAGCGCCCGGGCGAACCGGCGGCCAGGGGTGAAGGGTGCTCGCTGCCCACGACGACCTCGACCTCGAGCGCGTGGGCGGCCTCGACGAAGTCCCTGGTGCGGTACGTGCGTGACGGGATGAGCAGGAGGATCCGGGTCATCGGAACCAGTATCGGCGCGCCGGCCGGAACGTGCCCGGAGGCCGAGGCGCGATGGGCGGGCTCGACAGCGCGCGGTACGATGCGCCCACGATGACCGACGACCGCCCGCCGCTGCTCACCGTCACCCCGGCCGCGCGGGACAAGATCGCCCGGGCGGCCGCGAGCGCCGGCCACCCGGACGCCTGCCTGCGGATCGCGGTGACCGGCCGCCATGGCGCCCGCTTCGCCTACGACTTCGGGCTGATCGAGCCCGCCGAGGCCCCGGCCCTCGACATCGTCGTCGACGGCGACGGGTACCGGGTCTACGTCGATCCGGCGAGCGCCGACGCGCTGCGCGGGGCGGTGATCGACCTCGACGACGCCGCCTTCGGGGGCGCGATCACGATCTCCAACCCGAACGAGGGCTGGGCCGACCCGCTTGCCGCCCGGGTCCAGCATGTCCTCGACCGGGAGATCAACCCCGGGATCGCCTCCCACGGCGGGTACATCGACCTGCTCGACGTCCGCGACGGCGTCGCCTACATCGCCATGGGCGGCGGCTGCCAGGGCTGCGCCCAGGTCGACGTCACGCTTCGCCAGGGGGTCGAGGTGGCGATCAAGGCATCCGTGCCGGAGATCGTCTCGATCGTCGACACGACCGACCACGCCTCGGGCACGAACCCGTACTACCAGCCTTCGAAGAAGTAGGGTCGCGCCCCAGCACCTCGATCGTCCCCGCCGGGATCGATCGCCGGTACCGATCGCCGGTACCGATCGCCGGTACCATGACCCGGTGGACACGGCTCCCTCCATCCTCGAGGTCGGCCTGCTGCTCCTGGCGGCGGTAGCCTTTGGATGGACCGCGCGGCGGCTGGGGCTGCCGGCCGTCGTCGGGTACCTGGCCCTCGGTCTGGCGGTCTCGCCGTTCACGCCCGGCTACGTTGCCGACCGGGGTCAGCTGCAGTTCCTGGCCGACCTCGGCGTCGTCCTCCTGCTGTTCGAGGTGGGGATCGAGGTCGACCTGCCGCGCCTGCGGCGAGAGCAGCGCGGGTTGCTATGGGCGTCTCCCCTCCAGGTGATCGCCTCGACGGCCATCGCCGGACTGTTCGTCCACGCCGCGGGCCTCGCCCCGATCACCGCCGCCCTGGTCGGACTCTCCATTGCCTTGTCGTCGTCGGTCGTGATCGTGAACATCACCCGAAGCCGGCGGCGGACGACCGATCGCCCGACCGAGACAGCGCTCCTCGGCTGGAGCGTGCTCCAGGACGTCACCGGTGTCGCCATCGCGGCGA
>JAKAHU010000252.1 GCA_021825385.1 Chloroflexota bacterium
GTCCAGTCGGCGGCCGTCTCGGTCGCCACGACATCGAGCAGGTTCACCCGCCACGGCGTGCCCTCGATCACCTCGCCGCAGCCGCCGCAGCGGATCGCCACGTTGTCGTGGACGATCGTCCGGATCGTGACACCCATGATCTCCATCGCTGCGATCGTAGCATCTCCCGGCGGGCGGTGAACGGGTCCCGCAGAGGCGGGAAGCGCGCGATGGGCGGACAGCGTGACGAGCCGGGCCGCCCGCGGCGGTCGGCGCCGCGACGCTCTTCAGGCGTGGTGCCCCCAAGGGGATTCGAACCCCTGATCTCCACCTTGAAAGGGTGGCGTCCTGGGCCTCTAGACGATGGGGGCGGCCGGCTGCGCAGTCTAGCCTACCCCGCCCGGGCCGCTCTCGCCAGGCTACCCCCGCCAGACCAGGGCAAGGACGGCCGCGATCGCGAAACTGCCGGCCGCGATCAGGGCGGCGATCCCGCCCAAGAGGGCGAGTCCAAACGCCCGGGCGCCCTGCCCGTCGCGAGCGACCCGGTACGTCTCGATCGCTCCGGCCAGGGCCAGCGTGGTAAAGACGATCCCGAAGACCGCGAACCCGGCACTCAGCAGCGGGATCTGGGCCGGGTCACGGACGATGACGCCGTAGAGGATGAACAGGGCCGAGCCGCCGAGGGCGATGCCCAGGGTGACCCGGGTCGGGGTGAGCCGGACCGGTCCCAGGTACGGACCGCTGCGGCGGACCCGTTCCCCCGGCCGGCGCGCCTGCCAGCGCGGATCGGCCGGCGGTCGGTTGATCAGGTTCATGGACCCTGAGCGTAGCAGCCCGGCGTAGAATCCGGTCAGCGTCCGTGCGCTGGACGTGCGGGGCAGCAGCCACATGCCGCGAGCCCGGCTCCACCGCTCGCGGACCCCGCCCCGCGGATGCCACCCCGCGGCCCGTGCGCCCACCAACCGCAGGCACTCTTTGATGCGGATCGCCCAGCTCGCCCCAACCTACGAACGAGTCCCGCCGGTCGCCTACGGCGGGACCGAGCTCGTCGTCCACCTGATCACCGAGGAGCTCGTCCGCCGCGGCCACGAGGTCACCCTCTTCGCCAGCGGGGACTCGGTCACGACGGCCCGGCTCGTCGCGGTCACCCCGCGCCCGTACCGCCACGGCGCGGGGGCGACGCTCGCCCACCCCGAGCACATCCACCTCCTGAACGCCCGGGCCTGTTTCCGGGCCGCCGCCGATGGGGCGTTCGACATCGTCCACAACCACGCCGGGGTGGAGGGGCTCGTCCTCGCCGAGACCTCGACGACGCCGGTCCTCACGACCTGCCACATGGCTTACGTCCCGGAGACGGCACCCGCCTGGGACGCGTATCCCTGGTTCCACAACGCGCCGAGCGCCGCGAGCGGGGCGACCTTCCCGGCCCGCGGCCGCCTGGCCCCGATCCACCACGGGATCGACGTCACGAACCACCCGTTCAGCGCCCGCGGCGAGGGCTACCTGCTCTTCCTCGGCCGCCTGGCGCCGGTCAAGGGGCCCGAGGTCGCGATCGAGGTCGCCCGACGGAGCGGACGCCGGCTCGTCCTGGCCGGGAAGATCGACCCCGAGGACCGGCCGTATGCCGAACGGGCGGTCCTGCCCGCGGTCGACGGTGACCGAATCCGGTTCGTGGGCGAGGCCGGCCCGGTGCTCAAGGCCCGCCTCCTCGCCGGCGCCGACGCGCTCCTCTTTCCGATCGCCTGGGAGGAGCCGTTCGGGCTGGTGATGATCGAGGCCCTGGCCGCCGGGACACCGGTCGTGGCCTTCGCCCGGGCGAGCGTGCCCGAGCTGATCGACGATGGCCTGACCGGGTTCGTCGTGCCCGATCCCGACGGGATGGTCGAGGCGATCAACCGCCTCGGCGAGATCGATCGAGCCCGCTGCCGGCGGGTGGCGGAGGAGCGCTTCAGCGTCGAGCGGATGGTCGACCGCTACGAGGCGACCTACCGGGCGATCCTGAGCGGTGCGCCCCCACTCTGGACACCGCCCTGGAGTGGCGGGCCATCAGCTGGCTTCGGGCGCGGGGCCCGGCTCGGGGCGGGTGCGGTGGTAGATCGCGACGTTGTAGCTCAGGCGGGGACGGCCGAGGGTGGCCGCGAGCGCGGCTCCGGTCTCACCGAAACCGTCGCGGAGGAGCGCTGACGCCTGCTCGACCGAGTCGAACGTCCAGAAGCAGTGGATCACCCGGATCTTGAACCCGCCCAGCAGGAACGGGCCGCGACGATGGCTCCAGGTCGTGTACTCGGGGCGGTCCGGGGCGAACAGGCGCGAGACGTCGTCGCGGCCGTAGTCGTGGAGGATCAGCAGCCGCCCGCCCGGCCGGAGGATCCGGTCCGCCTCGGCGATCTCGATCGGGTCGGGGCCGCGGTAGCCGGACCAGAACGAGACGATCGCGTCCGCGCTCGCGTCGGCGAGGCCGGTTGACGCCGGTCCGCCGGCCGCGATCGTCAGGTCCGGCAGGTTGGCGTCGGGCGCCGCGGCGAGGGCGGCGCGGAGGGCGGCCAGGTGATCCGGCTGCTCGAGGACGGTCAGCCGCGCGCCGAGCGACACGAGCTGGCGGGCACGCAGGCCTCGATCGCCGTTGACGAGCACGACCTCGCGCCCGGCGATCGGGCCAAGCGCCTCCAGGGCGCGGGGGATCTTGCCCTCGACGTCGAGGGCGCCGGCGAGCCGGCCTGCGAGGTCCGGGTCGGGCAGGTCGATCGGAAGGTCAGCCACGAGAGGCCGAGTATACGGGCGGGGCGGGCGACCCTGCCGGCCGGGCGAGGCTGCGGGGGCGGGGCGTCACGGCACCGGGGCGGGGCGATCACGGTACCGGGGCGGCACCGCGTTACCTGCCCCGGTCGCCCGCCCGGCCGTCCCCGGCGACGAGGACGATCCCCTGGCGCGGCGGCAGGCGCAGCTCGAGCGCCGGGCCGGCGACCACGAACGCCTCCCCGGGGCGAGCCGGCGGCCAGCCCGGCAGCGGAACGGCCTCGAATCGCCGCCCGTCACCGGCCACCGGAACGACGAGTGCCACCGGCTCCTCGCCGGCGTTGAGCGCGACGACGACCGCGTTCCCGTCTCCCGCCCGCTCGCCGCCCTGGCGCACGAACGCGAACCCGGCCCCCGAGGCGGCCGCGGTCCGGTACTCCCCGTGACGCAGAACCGGCTGCCCGGCGCGGAGGGCGAACGCGGCCCGGACGAAGGCCCTCAGATCGGTGTCCCAGGCCGCCGGGTCGGCCGGGAAGGCCCGCCGGCAGTCGGGGTCCGGGCCGCCCTCGAGCCCGATCTCGTCCCCGTAGTAGATGCACGGCGCCCCCGGCAGCGTCGCCTGGAGCAGAACCGCCAGCCGGTAGGCGTCGCAGTCACCGCCGCACATCGTCAGGAAGCGCGGCGTGTCGTGGCTATCGAGCAGGTTCAGCTGGACGGCCGTGACGGCCGGATCGTAGAACCCCAGGGTCGCCTCGAGCGCGGCGGCGAACCCGGCGCCGTCGAGGGCGCGGGTCTGGCGGCGGTACTCATCGTGGAACCGGACAACCGACCAGTCGAGATGCCGCCTGGCGACGTAGCCCAGGATCGCGGTCGCGAGCGGGTAGTTCATGACCGCGTCGAAGCGGTCGCCGGCCAGCCATTCGGGCGCCGGGTGCCAGATCTCACCAACCAGATAGGCCTCGGGATTGACCGCCCGGCAGCGCCTCCGGAACTCGCGCCAGAAAGCCGGATCGTCGATCTCGGTCGGGACGTCGAGCCGCCACCCGTCGATCCCGAACCGGAGCCAGTGCTCGGCCACCCCGAACAGGTACTCGCGGACCGCCGGCGTGTCCGTGTTCAGCTTGGGCAGCGCCGGCAGGTCCCACCAGGCCTGGTAGCCGAACCGCCGGAGCGAGGACGAGAGGTGGCGCCGGCCGAGCCCCTCGACCCCGGCCAGCTCCGGCTCGTCCGGGGCGAGGTCGCGCTCCGCGCTCGAGGGGTAGGCGCGCAGCGGCCGGCCGGCCTCGAGCCCGGCGAGGTCGACGTGGAACCAGTCGCGGTAGGGCGAGGCTGCGCCCGCCTCGAGCAGGTGGTGGAACGGCCAGAAGCCGCGCCCGGTGTGGTTGAAGACACCGTCGAGCACGACCCGGACACCGCGGGCGTGGGCCGCGTCGAGCAGTTCCCGGAAGGCTGCCGTCCCGCCCAGGAGCGGGTCGACCGCCAGGTAGTCGTACGTGTGGTAGCGATGGTTCGAGGCCGAGCTGAAGATCGGGGTCAGGTAGAGCGCGGTCACCCCGAGCTCGACCAGGTACGGCAGCCGCTCGGCGATTCCGAGCAGGTCGCCGCCCTTGAACCCGAAGTTCGTCGGGGGCGCATCCCAGGGCTCGAGCGGACCAGGCGCCGGAACCAGCCCGCTGCGCGCGAAGCGGTCCGGGAAAACCTGGTAGAAGACCGCATCGCGGACCCAGGCCGGGGTCTCAATCGTCATCTGGCGGCTCCTGCTCGCTGTGCCGGCATGATCGTCCCGCGCCTGCCCGGACGTCAGCCCGTCGCCCGGGCCTCAGCCCGTCGCCCGGGGGTCAGCCCGTCGCCCGGGCCTCAGCCCTTGACCGACCCGATCGCCAGCCCGGAGACGATGTATCGCTGGGCGGCGAAGTAGACCGCGGCCGGCGGGATCGCGAACAGGATCGCGAACGCCGAGAAGACCGACCAGGGGGTGTTCGTGTACTGGCCCTGCATGCTGTAGAGGGCCATGGCCAGCGTCTGGTCGGAGGCCTTGTTCAGGAACATCCACGAGAAGTAGAACTCCGTCCAGCCGCTGACGAAGCCCAGGAAGGCGGTCACGGCCAGGGCCGGCATGGCCAGCGGCAGGACGATCTGGACGAAGGTCTGGTTCGTCGTCGCCCCATCAACCGCGGCCGCCTCTTCGAGGTCGCGCGGGATCGTGTCGAGATACCCCTTCAGGTTCCAGATCGCGAACGGCAGCAGGCCCGAGATGATCGCCAGCCCCACCCCGAGCAGGGAG
>JAKAHU010000024.1 GCA_021825385.1 Chloroflexota bacterium
TCCGATCTTGCCCGGTCGTCGCCAAACGGCGGGCAGCAGCCGCCAGGAGCCCCCGAAGAGCGGCATCACCGCGATGAGGACGACCGCCGCGGTGATGATTCGGAGCGTCCCGACCACCGCGGGCGGGGCGGTCGGTGCGAGGAGTGCGGACGCGGTGCCCTGCGTCCCGAAGAGGACGGAGGCCGAGAGGGTCGACGCCGCCGCGCGGCGGGTGCGGGTCATGGGACGTTGATCCTCAGGGGGCAGCGGCGCGGCGCGACCCGACCGCGGGGACGCGCGGTGCTACCAGATGTCGCCGACGGTGAAGCCTTCGGGAAACGGGTCGGACGGGTCGAGCACGTACGACGTGAAGGCGTAGATCCAGGCGGTCCCGGTGATCGTCGGCACGACGGCCGGATGTCGGCCGAGCCGCGTCTCCTCGACCACCCGGCCGGTGAACACTGTGTCGATGACGCTCTCGTGGCGGAAGTCCTCGCCGAGCGCCAGCTTGCCCTTGGCGTGGAGGACCGCCATCCGGGCCGACGTGCCGGTCCCGCAGGGCGAGCGGTCGATGATGCCCGTCCAGGTGGACGGGCGGTTCCAGTCGAGCTTGCCGGTCGAGACCGAGACAGCATTTCGTGACGAGTTGCGGGGATCGTGCGCCGGCCCGGTGAGCATGCCGTTGGTGATGCCCGCGAACGCCGGCTCCTCCGGATGGACGACCGGGTACTGCTCCGCGGCGGACCGCTTGATCATCTCCACGGTGCGGGTGATGTCGCGGCCCTCGTCCGGCGTCAGCCGGAAGCCCAGCTTCTCGCCGTCGGCGATCGCGTACCACATGCCGCCCCATGCGATGTCGATCGTCACGGTGCCGAGCTGCGGGACCTCGACCGGGACGTCCAGGTGCGGCGCGTATGCCGGGACGTTCCGGAACGTGACCGACGTTACCTTGCCGTTCTCGCATTCGGCGCGGACGCGGATCAGCCCGGCCGGCGCCTCGAGGACCATCTCGGTCACCGGCTCGGCCATCGGGATCATGCCGGTCTCGAGCAGGACCGTCGAGACGCAGATCGTGTTCGACCCAGACATCCCCGGGTACTCGGTCGGCTCCATGATCACGTAGCCGGCCTGGGCCTCCGGGTGACGCGACGGGAAGATGACGTTCGTGCACATCGCCGGGTAGCCGCGCGGCTCGAAGAGCATCGCCTTGCGGAGCCAGTCCGCCTCGCGCTCGAGGTACTGCGCCTTCTCGAGCATCGTCGTGCCCGGTACGTCGACCACGCCTCCCACGATGACCCGGCCGACCTCCCCGGCCGCATGGACGTCGACGGCCTGGAGCATCCTCGAGAGTCGCATCGCCCCGCTCCTCGTGGTCCCGAGCCTGTTCGCAACGACAGATTGTCGGACAGTCTGACCAATGGTAGATTGCTCGGACACGCGCGGTCAATGCGTGACAGGACCGGAGCCTGGACGCGGACCGGTCGCAGCCGGGAGGGATGGTCGCCCCGTGACGCCCCGTTCGCCCGCTCCGCAGGAGGTCGAGGTCCGGCGCGCCGTCGATGTCGGGCACTCCGCCGCGGCGGTCGTGATCGGGGCCGGTATCGTGGGGGCGGCGTGCGCCTACGCCCTCGCGATTCGTGGGCTCTCGGTCGTCCTCGTTGAGCGCGATGCTCCCGCCCGCGGGACATCCGGCGCCTGCGAAGGCAACCTCGTCCTCTGGGATCGCCCGACCGTCCCCGACCTCGAGCTGACGCGCTGGAGCCACCGTCGCTGGGAGGAGCTGAGCGGCGAGCTGTTCGACGCGACCGGGCTCGACATCGAGTTCGACCGCAAGGGTTCGCTCATGCTCGCCCAGGACGAGGCGACTCTAGCCGCCGCCCAGGCCCGGTGCGCGTGGCTGGCGGAGCAGGGCGTGCCGCACGAATGGCTCGATGGCGCGGCCCTGCACGAGGTCGAGCCCGACCTCGCCCCCTCGATCGAGCACGGCGCCCTCTTCCCGATGGACTCCCAGATCGAGCCACGCATCGCGACGGCGGCGCTGGTCGCGGGCGCCCGGGCGCGCGGCACCGCGGTCCTCCTCCACGAACCGGTGACGTCGATCGAGCTCCGGGACGACGGACGGCGCGCCGTCGTCACGACCGCCGAGCACGTCGTCGAGACGCCGCACCTCGTCGTCGCCGCCGGTGTCTGGACGCCGCGCCTCCTGGCGGGGATCGTCGACCTCCCCGTGTCCGCGCGCAAGGGCCAGATCGCCGTCGTCACCGCGCCGATTCACGTCCGCCACAAGGTCATGGAGGCCGGCTACGCTGGCACCGTCGCGAGCAGCGCGGGCGGTCTGCAGATCGCCGCCGTCGTCGAATCCACCCGGTCGGGCTCGATCCTGCTCGGCAGCAGCCGCCTGCTGACGGACCCCGACGACCGGACGGTGGACGTCGACGTCCTCGGGCGCATCGTGGCCCGCGCACTCGAGTTCTTCCCCGGCCTCGCCTCGGGCCGCCTCTTCCGCAGCTATGCCGGCCTTCGGCCGATGTCGCCGGACCACGCGCCCCTCGTCGGGCCGCTGCCGGGCCGGCCGGCTGTGCTCCTGGCGACCGGGCACGAAGGGGGCGGCGTGATGATGGCGGCGGCGACAGGCGAGCTGATCGCGCGCCGGGTCACGGGCGAGCCGATCCCCGTCCCTGACGCGGCGCTGCTCCCGGATCGGCTGGTGGCGGCGTGATGGGACGCGGAACCCGGCGGATCGACCCGCCTACTCGCGGGCTCCACCGGCTCCGGCGTCCCGGGCGTCGAACGCTCGAGATCGCCGTCGATGGCGAGCCGGTCACCTGCTTCGAGGGCGAGACGATCGCCGTCGCGCTCCTCGCCGACCGGGGCGCCATCGGCCGCGACGCCGTCCGGCTGCACGGGCTCTGGTGCGGGATCGGGACGTGCTTCGAGTGCGTCGTGACCGTCGACGGGTCTGCCGGCATCCGCGCCTGCATGACGACCGCGCGGTCCGGGATGCGCGTGGGCACGGCGATCGGGCGCGCCTCCGACTCCGGCGACGGCGACAGCGACGCAGACTCAAGCGACGGCGACCGGCGATGATCGACCTGCTGGTCGTCGGCGCGGGGCCAGCCGGACTGGCGGCCGCGCGAACCGCTGGCGAGCTTGGGCTCCGGGTGGTCGTGGCCGACGAGAACGCCGAGGCTGGCGGCCAGTACTATCGCCAGCCGGGCCTGCCCGGCGCGGCGCTTGACCGCCGCCAGACCCGTGGCCGCGCTGTGATCGACGCCGCCCGTGGCGTCGCCGAACTCCGTCTCGGATGCTCCGTCGTCGCCCTCGACCCCACCCCGACTGGACTCCGCGCCTGGCTCGATCGCGACGGCGGCCTCGAGTGGCTGATGCCGCGTGCGATCCTGCTGGCCACCGGCGCGTTCGACACGCCGGTGGCGTTCCCCGGCTGGACCCTGCCGGGCGTGATGTCGGCCGGCGCGGCGCAGGCGCTCGTCAAGAGCCAGCTCGTGCGGCCGGGCCGCCGGGCCGTCGTCGCCGGATCGGGCCCCTTCGTGTTCGCCGTGGCCGACGCGCTCCGCCACGCCGGCGTGCGTGTCGCCGAGGCCGTCGAGGCCGCCACGCTGCGCGGCGCGCTCCCGCATCTCCCCTCCTCGATGCGCCACGCGCGACGCTACGGGGAGCTTGCCGCCCTCGTGCTGCCCCTGGTCGCCTCGGGGACCGCGATCCGCTCGGGCGAGGTCGTCGCCTCCGCGCAGGGCCGCGACCGCCTGGAAGCCGTCCGCCTGCGCCCACGAGGCCGTCCCGGCGCCCCGGCGGACGCCAACGGGGAACGGGTGGTCGAGGCTGACCTCCTCTGCGTCGGCTACGGCTTCTCCGCCTCCACCGAACTCGCGCGGCTGGCGGGGGCCGCAATGTCCGTGGATCCGGGACTCGGCCAGCCCATCCCCGCAGCGGACGCGTGGCAGGCCGCCTCGCGCCCCGGGCTGTTCGTCGCGGGCGAGGCGGCCGGTCTCGGGGGCGCGGCGGTCGCGGAGGCCGAGGGTGAGCTTGCCGCGATCGGTGCCGCGCGCCACCTCGAGCGGCTCGACGTGCGGGCCGCCGACGAGTTGGCCTCGCGCGTCCGGCCTCGGCTCGCCGCCCTGCGCGGCTTCGCCGCGCTGCTGCCTCGGATCTTCCCGCGGCCCGACGGGCTCGGCCTGCTTGCCGATCCGGCGACGATCGTCTGCCGCTGCGAGAACGTCTCGCTCGCGACGGTGCTTGCCGCAGTCGACCAGGGGAAGGCCGACTCCCTCAACGAGCTCAAGGCCGCGACGCGCTGCGGCCAGGGCTGGTGCCAGGGTCGAGTCTGCGGCGCGCTCCTGCCGGGCGTCATCGGGGCGCGGCGCACCGGGTTCGATGGGACCTCCCAGTACACGGCGCGCGTCCCGGTCAGACCCGTGGGCCTCGCCGCGGTGGTAGCGCAGCTCGACGCGATCGGCGCGAGCGAGGCGCCGAGCGACGCTGGGCGCCCGACGCCTTCGCCCTCTTGACAAGGGTGTATTGCCGGACAAACTGACAATCTGATGATTCTGATCGCTCCCGACCCGGGCGCCGGCCGAAGCCCACTCGTCGCGGCCGGCTGGGCGGGCGTGCGGGAACGGTCGGCATGACCAGTGTGGGAGAGAGATGCCGGTGAGCGACACGGTTCTGGTGCCCAAGGGCATGGTGGTCGACGGCGGATGGTGCCAGGCGCGGTCTGGAGCCACGGTCGCCGTCTTCGATCCCGCGACCGGCGAACAGCTCGCCTCGATCCCCGCGGCCGGGGCGGCGGACGTCGACGCTGCCGTGGCGGCCGCTCGGCGAAGCTTCGAGGCGGGCGTCTGGTCCCGGATGGCGCCGAGCGGGCGCGGCCGGATCCTCTGGCGCCTGGCCGAGCTCGTCCGTGCGCATGCGGACGAGCTCGCCCACACCGAATCGCGCGACACCGGCAAGCCGATCATCGAGGCGCGCGAGGACATCGGCGGGACCGCCGATGCGATCGAGTACTACGCGGGCGCGTGCACCAAGATCGTCGGTGAGACGAAGCCGCTGCCGAACGGCTGGTACGGCTTCGCGCTGCGCGAGCCGGCTGGAGTCGTCGGCATCATCACCCCCTGGAACTTCCCGCTCTACATCGCCGGCTGGAAGGTCGCTCCCGCCCTCGCGGCGGGGTGCTCGGTCGTCATGAAGCCACCGGTGCTCGCGAGCCTCACCTGCGTCGCGCTCGCGGGTCTCGCGCTGGAGGCGGGCGTCCCCGCTGGCGTCTTCAACGTGGTGACCGGCAGGGGCTCGGAGGCGGGCGAGGCGCTCGCGACCCACCCCGACGTCGACGTCCTCGCGTTCACCGGCGGGACGGAGACCGGCAAGCGCGTGATGACCCTGCGGGCAGGCCTCGCCCGGCCCGTCCAGATGGAGCTGGGCGGCAAGTCGCCCGACATCGTGTTCGAGGACGCGCCGGACCTCGACCTTGCCGTCGCCGGCGCCGCCTTCGGGATCTTCTACACGCAGGGCGAGAACTGCAACGCCGGCAGCCGGCTGATCCTCCAGCGGAGCATCTACGACACGTTCCTTGAGAAGCTGGACCTGTTCGCGCGCGCGATCCAGATCGGGGATCCGCTCGATGCCTCGACCCAGATCGGCTCGCTCATCGCGCAGGAACAGCTCGACAAGGTCGAGTCCTACGTGAAGGTCGGCCTCGAGCAGGGAGCACGGCTCGTCTGCGGAGGACAGCGCCTGACCGACGGCGACTTCGCCAGGGGGTTCTTCTACCCGCCCACGATCCTCGCCGACGTACGGCCGGGCGATCGGGTATTCCAGGAGGAGATCTTCGGTCCCGTCCTGACGGTCACCCCGTTCAACACCGTGGACGAGGCCATCGCGCTCGCGAACGCCACCGAGTTCGGGCTCGCCGCGGGAGCGTGGACCGCGAGCGCGGAGCGGGCGATGCGGTGCGTCCAGGAGATCAAGTCCGGCTACGTCTGGATCAACACCTTCAACGGGACGCCCGTCGAGATCCCGTTCGGCGGCGTCAAGTCGTCCGGGTTCGGGCGGGACTGCGGGATGCAGGCGTTCGACACGTACACCTCGTGGAAGAGCGTCGTGTGGGCCATGGGGCCGTACGCCGACTGGTACCACGGGTGAGCTGAGGACCCGACCAACCGCGCGGCCCGGCACGGAGCCGGGGGCGCGGCACGCGAACCACCGGAGGTGCCCGGGTGACAAGGATTCGCCTGATCGTCAGCGGCGCGACGGGCGCGGTCGGCCGGACGCTCGTGCCGCAGATCCTCGCCCACGAAGACTTCGAGCTCGTGGGCGCGATCGCCGGACGCTCGATCGGCCGTGACGTGGGGGTCGCCCTCGGCCTCGGCGAGCCTGTCGGCGTGACGATCGCACCCGACTTCGCGGCCGCGATCGCGGGGCGCACAGCCGACGTGCTGGTCGACTACTCGACCTCGGAGGCGGCAGCGCGGAACGGCCTCGCGGCGCTCCGGGCCGGGGTCGCGGTGATCCTCGGCACGACCGCGGTGGACGCGGCAGCGGTCGAGGAGATGAGCCGAGTCGCCGAGGAGCGGGGGGTCGGGCTCTTCCTCGCGCCCAACCTCACGCTCGTCGGCCAGGTCATGTTCCGGTGCGCGGACCTCATCCGACCGTACTTCGGTGACGTCGAGGTCGTCGAGTTCCACAACTCGGCCAAGCGCGACGCCCCCTCCGGGACGGCCCTCGAGACGGCCCATCGGCTTGATGCGAGCCGACACCCTGCCGAGACGCCGGACGCTACCGCCCGCGGCCTCCCGGACGCCCGCGGTGCCGTCTCGGGCGGAGTCCACGTCCACAGCGTTCGGCTGCCGAGCTTCTACTCCCGGCACGAGCTGCTGTTCGCGCGTCCCGGTGAGATGCTGACCGTCATCGCCGATCAGTTCACGACGGAGCCGCTCGTCGGACCGACGCTGAAGGCGGCGCGCCTGCTGATGTCGGTGCGGGGCGCCGTCCGAGACCTTCCCGGGCTCTTCGATCCCGACTGAAGCTGGGCCGGCGTGGCCGGCGGGAGGAGCGACCCGATGACCGGAGGATGGACGTGGGACTGCTGACGGGCCGGCGGGCCCTCGTGACTGGTGGCCACGGGGGGCTCGGATCGATTGCCGTCCGAACGCTGCTCGACCTCGACGCCGAGGACGTCTTGGTCGTCGGGCGGTCGCGCGACAAGCTCGAGGCGTTCCGGGCCGCGCACGGGGTGCGCGTGTCCGTCGACGCCCTCGACGTGACCGACCCCGCCGCCTGGCGGACCATCGACGGGCGACCGGTGGACGTCCTCATCCCGTGCGCCGGCGCGGCCTACCGCGCGCCCTTCGTGGCGACCGACTACGAGGTCTGGCGTGCCCTGGTCGACACGAACCTCATGGGCACGCTGCTGGCCGTTCGCTCGGTGCTGCCGGGGATGCTGGAGCGAGGCTGGGGTCGGATCGTCCTGATCTCATCCGCCGCCGCGACGATCGGGCTGCCCGGCCGCGCGGTCTACGGCGCCTCGAAAGCTGCCCTGGAGGCGTTCGCGCGTGCGCTGGCGCCCGAGATCGGCAGCCGGGACGTCTTGGTCAACTGCCTTGCGCCCGGGATGTTCCCGACGGAGATGACGCAGGATTGGCTGCGCGCGAACCCGGACGTTGCGGAGGGGATCCGGACCGCGATCCCGCTCGGCCGCTTCGGCGAGACGGAGGAGCTGGCCTCCGCCTTCCGGTTCGCCCTGGAGGCCACGTATGCGCAGGGTTCGGTCATCCACATCGACGGCGGCTGGGGCGTCGTCTAGAGCGAAAGGGCGAGGCGAGGTGTGACTAGGCCGTCGACGTTGGGTGCGATCACGAAGGTCTCCGCGCGCACGCGCCTCAGTGAGACGACGGAGGCGATCCGCCGGCTCGTCCTCGACGGCGTCGTGCCGACCGGCTCACGCCTCAAGGAGCAGGAGCTCGCTGACGCCCTGGGCGTCAGCCGGCCCACTGTGCGTGAGGCCGTCCGCCAACTCGTCCACGAGGGGATCCTCGTCCACGAGCCCTACAAGGGGCTGCGCGTCGCGACCGTGGACGACGACCACTACTCGCAGCTGGCCGAGGTCCGAGCGGCGCTCGAGGTCCTGGGCGCCCAGCGCGTCGGAGCGCGGCTCACGCCCGAGATCGACGCGCAGCTGATGGCGTCGCTCGAGGAGATCCGGCGCGCCGACGACGTCGCAGCGTTCAACGAGGCGCATTTCGCATTCCACGCGCTCCTCCAGCGGCTTTCGGGCGCCGACATCCTCGAGCAGGCGTGGGACATCGTCGAGAACCGGTCTCGGATGATGCTGCGGATCGACCTCGAGATCGACCCGACGGCAGACCGGATGACGCCCCATGTCGAGTTGATCGAGGCGATCCGAACGCGGGACGAGGACGTCATCGCGGCCACCGTCCGCGAGCACGTCATCGGCAGCGCTCGTGTCCGCCTCGCCCGTCGCAAGGCCATTGCCGAGGCGAACCCTGTGCCGGCCTCGGGCGCGTCACCGCGCCCCAGGCGCGCGCACGCGAGCTGAGCGGACCGCGCCGCTCCGGACAGCCTACTCAGAAGGCGCCCTCCCCGGAGATCGGGATCGCGGCCTCGTCGGCGACAGGACTGCGGCCGCACAGGAAGTCGAAGTCGCAGCCCTCGTGCGTCTGGTTCACGTGGTCCACGTAGAGGCGGGCGTAACCCCGGGCAGGGCCGGTCTCGCGCGGTCTCCACACCGCCAGGCGCCGCGCGATCTCCTCGTCGCTGAGCCTGACCTCGAGCCGGCGGTTCGGCGTGTCGAGGACGATGACGTCGCCCGTCTCCACGATGGCGAGCGGTCCGCCGGCCGCGGCCTCGGGCGAGATGTGGAGGACCGCCGTCCCGAACGCCGTGCCGCTCATCCGCGAGTCGCTGATCCGCACCATGTCCCGGGCGCCGCTGGCGAGGACCTTGCGCGGGACCGGCATGTTGCCCCACTCGGGCATGCCCGGGGCGCCCCTCGGACCTCCGTACTTGAGCACGAGGACATCATCCGGCCCGACGTCGAGATCCGGGTCGTCGAGGCGGGCTGCAAGGTCGTCGTGGTCCTCGAAGACCACGGCGCGACCCTCGTGGACAAGCAGCTCCTCCGATGCGGCGGTCTGCTTGAGGACGGCGCCGTTCGGGGCGAGGTTGCCCGTGAGCACGACGATGCCGCCCTCGGGCGCGAGCGGGTCGTCGATGGTCCGGATGACGTCGCGATTGATCGCCGTGACGCCGGCGATGGTCTCGCCGACCCTCTTCCCGGTGATCGTCTCCGCGTCGAGGCGGAGCCGCTGCGCGAGCTCGGCCATCAGCGCCGGCACGCCTCCGGCGTAGTAGAACTCCTCCATCAGGTACTTGCCCGCGGGCTTGAGGTTCACGAGCACCGGCGTGTCCCGTGAGAGGCGGTCGAACTCGGTCAGGGGCAGGTCGAGGCCGAGCCGCCGGGCGAGCGCGAGCAGGTGGATCACCGCGTTCGTCGAGCCAGCCACCGACGAGAGCACGCGGATCGCGTTCTCGAACGCCGCGGGCGTGAGAATCCGCGACGGCCGGATGTCCTGCTCCGCGATCTCGACTGCCCGCCGTCCGACGTACTGGGCGAGCCGGAGGCGGTTCGAGTCGACCGCGGGGATGGCGGCCGACGACGACGGCGCGATCCCGAGCGCCTCGGCGATGCACGCCATCGTCGAGGCGGTGCCCATCGTCATGCAGTGGCCCGGGCTCCGCTCGATGTGGCTCTCAAGCTCGCGCCAGTCCTCGGCCGGCAGCCTGCCGGCGCGGTACTCCATGTAGAGCCGGTGCGTGTCCGTCGAGGAGCCGACGTCCTGGCCACACCACTTCCCGTTCAGGCCGGGGCCCCCGGGCAGCATGACGGTCGGGATGTCCGTGCTCGCCGCCGCGAGGAGCATGCCCGGAATCGTCTCGTCGCAGGCCCCGAGCATGACCACGGAATCCATCGGATAGGAGCGGATCGTCTGCTCGACCTCCATGGCCAGCAGGTTCCGATGCATGAACGAGATCCCGACGGGGCGGGCGAGGTCGGCGCCCATGGTGAGCGTGGGGAACTCGAGCGGGAAGCCCCCGGCCTGCCAGACGCCCTTCTTGATCGAGTCGACGAGTTGGCGGAAGTGCAGGTGGCAGCGCGTCAGCTCGCTCCAGTTGTTGGCGATGCCGATCACGGGGCGACCGGAGAAGTCCGCTTCCGAGTACCCCTGGACCTTCATCGCCGTCCGCTGGAGGAAGCCGTCCACGCCGCCGGCCTCGAACCACTCGGCGCTCCTGTAGATGCGCGACTCCGAGCTCACTGGCGGCAGCCTCCCAGGACACGCTTGTCGATGGCTACCCGGTCGGGCAAGCGATCGGGTGATGACGGGAAATGGTCAGATTGCCTGACGTTTCGCCCACTCGAGCATCGGCGTTCTTCTCGATCCCGTCAAGCCGTCACGGGCTGCAACGGGACTTGACCGACACCCTCGCCTCACTACAATAGTCGTCAGGCAATCAGACGATTTGACTCCCCCACCTGCAGCTGGAGACGAGGCCCTATGGCGAGACGGAAGGTCCAGTTCGAAGGCATCCTGCCGGCGATGGTCACGCCGATGAAGGCGGACGGCAGCGTCGACGAGGACGGCCTCGCCCGCCTGACCGAGCGCCTCATCCGCGCCGGGAACGGCGGCCTCATCCCGCTCGGCAGCACCGGCGAGTTCAACTTCATGACGAACGCCGAGCGGCGCCGCGTCGCCGAGGTCGTCATCGAGGCGGCCGCCGGACGCGTCCCGGTCATGCCGAGCACGGGCGCCACGACGACGCGCGAGGCGATCGAACTGAGCCAGCACGCCCAGCAGGCGGGCGCCTCCGGCGTCATGGTCATCCCGCCCTACTACGAGCCGCTGCCCTTCAAGACGATCCTCGAGTTCTACCGCGCCCTCGCGGCCTCCATCGACATCCCAATCATCTTCTACCAGCTGCCCGCCGCGACGAACGTCAAGCTGACCCCGGCACAGGTCGGCGAGCTGGCCGGGATTGACGGCGTGGACTGGATCAAGGACAGCAGCGCGGACGCCGTCGCCCTGACCGAGATGATCCAGCGCTACTCCGACAGGATCGGGGTGATGAACGGCTGGGACACCCTGACGTTCTTCGGCCTCGTGTCGGGGACGCCGGCGTCGGTCTGGGGCGCGGCCAACGTCATCCCCGACCTCTGCGTCGAGCTCTTCGACGCGGCAGCGCGCCGGCGCGACCTCGACGCGGCCCGCGCGGTCTGGAAGCGGATCTGGCCGATCGTGAACTTCCTCGAGACGAGCCCCACCGGCTACGTCTCGGCGGTGAAGGCCGGCTGCGATCTGGTCGGTGAGCCCGCGGGCGATCCGCGGCTGCCGCTCCTGCCGCTCTCCGCCGGGGACCGGGCCACGCTCAAGGGCCTCCTCCAGACCGCGGGCGTCAAGACCGCCTGACTCGGGTGACGTCGTCTGGCCGGGGCCCCGAGCCGGACGACGTCACGCCATTCCCTGATGCCCTCCAGCGCGAGAGTCACATGAACGAGGCTGATCCCGACCTTCTGGACGCGATCGTGGTCGGCGGTGGGATCGCCGGCCTGACGGCGGCCTGGCGCCTGCGCCACCGGCGCATCCTGCTGCTCGAGGCGGCGGACCGGGTCGGCGGGCGGATGTACTCGGTCCAGCGGGGCGAGTACTGGCTGAACCTCGGCGCGCACCTGTTCCCGGGACCCGATTCCGTCGTGCAGGGCCTCGTGCGGGAGGTCGGGCTCCAGACGATCCCCGTGACCGGCGGCATGATGGGCCTCGCGCTCGCCGGCCGGACGCTGACGACGGGATCGATCGACCTCTACCCGCTGCGGCTCCCGCTGACACTGCGGGAGCGGGTCGCGTTCGCGCGGGCGGGCCTGCGGCTGATGCGCGAGGTCCGACGCTTCCATCGCGACGTGGCCCCGAAAGAGGGCGAGGCGGCGGCCGACGTCCGCCGGCGCCTCGCCGACTACGGGACGGACCGGACCTTCGCCGACTTCCTCGGAACGCTCCCGCCGCGGGTCGAGTCCGTCTTCTCCTGCGCGGCCCACCGCGCGACTGCCGAGTCGGAGGAGCTCTCGGCGGGCTGCGGCGTCGCGCTCTTCGCCAAGGTCTGGGCTGGCAAGGATTCGCTCGACCGGCGGAACCTCCTCGGCGGGAGCGGACGGCTGCCCGAGGAGCTCAGCAAGCGGCTGGGCGACCGGGTCCGCGTCGGAGCCGAGGCCATCGGCCTGCGCGTCGACGACGGCTTGGCCGAGGTCGCCTACCGGCAGCGCGGCACGACGCAGACGGCCCGGGCCCGCCACGTCGTGCTCGCGATCCCCGGTCGCCAAGCCTCGCTCCTGCTCGCCGCCGTCGCGCCCGCGGCGGCGAGCGCACTCGGGAAACTCGCCTATGGCGCGTTCCTCAGCATGGCCATCCTGACAGGCGAGGCAGGCGCGATGCCCTGGGACGAGGTCTACGCCATGGCGACGCCAGGGCGGGCCTTCGACATGTTCTTCAACCACGCCCAGCCGATCCGCACGCCCGGCAGACGCTCGCCCGGCGGCAGCCTGATGGTCTACGCGGGCGCACACGCGGCCGACGCCCTCCTCGCCAAGACCGACGACGAGATCCGCGACGCCTTCCTGCCCGACCTGCTCGACCTATACCCTGCGCTGCGGAACCTGATCGTCGAGACGAAGGTCCAGCGCTGGTCGATCGGGAACGTCTTCGCGCGCCCGGGTCGGCAGCCACTAACCCCAGATCTCGAGCGGCCGCTCGGTCCTGGGGGGAACGTCCACCTCGCGGGGGACCACTTCGCCAACGGCGGGCTCGGCGAGATGGAGGCCGCGGCCGGCAGCGCCCTCACGGCCGCGGATCGGATCGATCGGCTGCTCATGGCGGCCTCGGGATAGGGCAAGAGGGTTCAACGTGAAAGTGACGGTCATCGGCGCCGGCGTCATCGGCCTTGCGACGGCCTACCGGCTGGCGGGGCGCGGTGCCGAGGTGACGGTCGTCTACCGCGCGAACCTGCACACCGGCGCCTCGAACAACAACGCCGGTTGGATCGTGCCCGGGGACAGCGGCCCCGTGCCCGGACCCGGCGTCGTGCTCCAGGTGCTGCGCTGGATGCTCTCGTCAGGCAGCCCGCTCTACGTCCGGCCGTCGCTCGAGCCCGCCTACCTCGGCTTCCTGTTCGGGATGTTCCGGGCGTGCAACGCCACGGCGTACCGCAACGCGGTCGACGCGACGCTCCGCCTCGCCGCCGGGACGCTCGAGGAGTTCGACGCGTGGGCCGCCGACGGCATCCGGTACGAGATGCACTCGGCGGGCGAGCTCCGCGTCTTCCTCACCGACCATGAGTTCGACGCCGTCCTCGGCGGGCTCGACCAGCTTCGCGAGGGGGGCTACGAGATCGACGTCCTCGACGGGAACGGGGCCCGCGACGTCGTGCCCGAGCTTCGCGACGAGGTCCGGCACGGGATCTTCTTCGCGCAGCATCGCCACGTGCAGCCGGAGACGGTCGTCAACGGGCTGCTCGAACGGACGCGTGCCCTCGGCGTGCGTTTCGTCGAGGGGACGGTCAGCGACGCGCGCGTCCGCGGCGGGTCGACGGTCGAACTGCGCGTCGCGGGCGAGGCGCGCACCTCGGACGCGGTGGTCATCGCGGCCGGCGTCGGCAGCCGCCGACTGGCCCGCCTCTTCGGCGGACGGCTGCCGATCCACGCCGGCAAAGGCTATAGCACCGACTACACGCCCGGCCAGCTGCCCGCAGTTCGCCCGAACATCATGCTGTGCGAGGCGCACTGCGCGATCACCCCGCTCGACGGCGGGACGCGTCTCGCGGGCACGATGGAGTTCGGGTCGCTGACCGAGACGGTGAGCCCGGCACGGGTCCGCGCCATCAAGGCAGCGCCGCCGCGCTACTTCCGCGACTGGGATCCGGACGCTCCGGCATCGACGCCCACCGCCGGGTTGCGCCCCATGACGCCCGACGGCCTGCCGGTGATCGGACGCCTGTCGTCGCACCCAAACGTCTTCGTGGCGACCGGCCACGGCATGCTCGGCCTGACCCTCGCCCCGCGGACGGCTGTCGAGCTCGCGAACATGGTCCTCGACGGGACGACGCCGGCCGTCCTCGCCCCGTTCAGCCCCAGCCGCTTCCGCTGAGACGGACCGGCTGAGACAGCCGCGAGCCGGCTACCAGCGGTAGCGGCTCGTCGCCATCAGGCCTGCCGTCTTGCCGCCGTCGATCGGGACGTTCGCGCCCGTGATGAAGGCGGCGTCGTCGGAGACGAGGAACGCCGCGAGCTTGGCGACCTCCTCGGGCTCCCCGATGCGCCGCGCCGGGATCACCGAGAGGGCCCGCTCGCGACCCTCCGCGTGGTCGCCGACCAGGTCCCACTCGGCGAGCGTCATGTCGGTCATGATCGGACCCGGGCAGACCGAGTTCACGCGCACGCCCTGCTCCGCGTAGGTGAGCGCGAGCGAGCGCGTCATGCTCACGATGGCCGCCTTCGTCGCCGCATAGCCCACGCCGTTCGCGACGCCGACGAGGCCCGCCATCGAGGCGACGTTGAGGATCACGCCCCTGGAGCGGAGCAGGTGCGGGAGCGCAGCGCGGCAGCCCAGCCAGGGCCCCTTCACGTTCACGTCGAAGAGTCGGTCCCACCCGTCCTCCGACGGACCCTCGGGGCCCTCGGGCTCCTCGATGCCGCTGTTGTTGACGAGGACGTCGAGGCCGCCGAAGGTCTCGACCGCAGCAGCGATCAGCGCCTCCACCTCGCGCGAGCGGGTCACGTCCGTCGCGACGAACATTGCCCGGCCGCCCCTGCCGACGAGCTCCGCCGCCATCGCCTCTCCACGCTCCCGTGTGCGGCTCCCAATGACGACCGCCGCGCCGAGCGCGGACAGCTCGCGGGCGATCGCCTGCCCGATCCCCGTCGCGCCGCCGGTGACCACCGCGGTGCGACCGGCAAGTCCGCTCATCGCCGATCCCTCTCCTGCACTCTCGAGTGGGGCCTCACGAGACTCGGTCCGCGCGGACCGTGAACAGCGCCTCCCCGAGGACCTCGGTGTTCACCTCAAGGCCGAGGCCCGGTGCGTCGGAGACATGCGCCAGCCCGTCGCGCACGACCGGGGTGCCCGACAGGGCAAGCGGCGGCCCGCTCGCGGCAGTGATGTGCGTCTCGGTGACCTGGGACGCGGCAAGGAAGCTGTCCGGGCGACACGAGGCGCTCAGGTGCGCGATCCCGGCCGTCGCGAGGTCGCCGCCCATCGGCTCGTCGATCATCACCATCATCCCTGCTGCCACGGCGATGTCGCGGATCTGGGCCGCCCTCGTCAGGCCACCGACTCGGGCCGGCTTGATGTTGACGGCATCGGCAGCGGCCGTCGCGATGCAGCGCAGCATGTCGGGGACCTCGACGATGACCTCGTCGGCCGTGATCGGGTGCCTCGATCGGGTGCGGACCTGGCGAACCTCCTCGAGCGTGCCACACGGCTGCTCGACGTACGTGTCTCGGCCCTCGATCGCGGCGAGGAACCGGAAGGCCTGCCCCATCGTCCAGCCTCGGTTGGCGTCGCTCGTCACGAAGTCCGTGCGGCCCTTGAGAGCGTCGAGGACTGTGTTGACGCGCTCCGCATCATCGAGCGGGTCGTTGCCGAGCTTGAGCTGCCAGGAGCGGTAGCCCCGGGCGGCCATCATCTCGGCCTCGTCGACCATCTGCGTGGGCGAGGCGAGCGTCAGCGGATGGAAGACTCGGTAGCTCGATTGCTGGAGACCGCCGAGCAGCTGGTACACGGGCAGGTCGAGGAGCCGGCCGCGGAGGTCCCAGAGCGCAGCGTCGATCGCCGCCTTGGCGGGCCGATGGCCGCGCATCGCGGTGTCGAGCCGGGCGAGCATCGTCTCGGCTCCGAAGGCGTCGCCCTCGAGCACGGTCGGCGCGAGTTCGTGGACCGCCGCCTGGACGCTCGCGGCGAACCCGTCGATGTAGCTCGCCCCGAGCGTGCACGCCTCGCCGTAGCCGGTCGTGCCGTCGTCGGCCGTGACGCGGACGACGGTCGTCTCGAGCTGCGTCAGGCGACGGCCGTGCGACATCTCGTAGGCGCCCGTGGCGAGTGGGAGGCGAGCCGAGTAGGCCGCCAGCTCGCGAAGTCTCATGTCGTGCCTCGTTCTGCTTGGCTGGAGGAGCCGGGGAGAGCTACGTATTGCCCCAGATATCGCCGAGCGTGAAACCCTCCTGGAACGGGTCGCTGTCGTCGAGGACGAGCGAGCAGATCGCGGTGACCCAGCCGCGGCCCGAGATCTGGGGCAGGACCGCCGAGTAAGGTCCGACCTGCGTCTCCCCGAGGAGCCGTCCGGTGAAGGTCGTGCCGAGGATCCCCTGATGGACGAAGTCCTGCTCGAGCGGGAGCTCGCCCCGCGCGTGCAGCAGGGCCATGCGTGCGCACGTGCCTGTGCCGCACGGCGAACGGTCGAGCGCGCCCGTCCAGGTGTCGGGGTCGTCGAAGTCCACGTCGCCCGTCTCGCAGACCACGGCGTTCCGCGCCGAGATGCCCGGCGTGTCCGAGCCCGCGGTGATCATCACGAGCGTGATCTGGTCGATGCCCGGGTTCGTCGGGTGCTGCACGGGGAGCTGCTGCTGTGCGGCCTTGCGGATGAGCGCACCGATGCGGGTGAGGGCCTTCGCGTGCGAGCGGTCGATCGCCAGGCCGAGCTCCGCCGCGTCGACCAGGACGAAGAACTGGCCGCCGAAGGCGACGTCGACCCTGATCCTGCCGATCGTCGGCACGTCGATCTGGGCGTCCCTGTGAGCGACGAACGAGGGGACGTTGTCGACATAGACGCGGGTGACCTTGCCGGCCTCGACGTCCGCGCGAACGTTGACGAGCCCGACCGCGGTGTCGAGCACGACGTTCGTCACCGGCTCGGTCGCGGGAAGCGTCTGCGTCTCGAGCAGCGCCGTGACCGTGCAGATGGTGTTGCTGCCCGACATCGGGCGGAAGCCGCCCTGCTCGAGCACAATCAGGCCGATGTCCGCCCCGGGGCTGGCCGGCGGCACGATGATGTTCGCGCAGAGGGCTGGGTATCCGCGTGGCTCCCGAAGGACGAGCTTGCGCAGCCCGTCCAGGTGTGCCTTGGCGTACTCCAGCCGTTCGGCCATGGTCGCGCCCTTCACGAGTGGGAACGCGTTCAGGAGGACGCGTCCGCCCTCACCCTCGGCGTGGACATCGACGACGCTGATCAGGCGCTTGGGTCGCATGGACGATCTGCCCTCGTGCGCGGGACGCCGGCCCGGGGATCGGGCCGGCGCGTCCGCTTCCGTCTCGTGACTAGTCGGTCTCCCAGCGGACCGCCTCGACGAACTTCCGCAGGCCCTCGCTCTGCGGATTCCTGAAGGCGACGCGCGGAGGCGCCTGCTCGACGATGCGCCCGTCCTCAACGAACACCACGCGGTCCGCCGCCTGGGAGGCGAAGGCCATGTCGTGGGTCACGATGACGGAGCCCACGCCGTCGTCCTTCTTCAGCTTGGTGAGGACGCTGAGCACCTCGCGCGCGACCGGCGGATCGAGCGCCGAGGTGATCTCGTCGCAGAGGATGAGCTTGGGCCGCATCATGAGGGCACGCGCGATCGCGACGCGCTGCCGCTGCCCCCCCGACAGGCTCAGCGGCTGACTGCGCAGGTACTTGGCCATGCCCACCTCGGCGAGCACGTCTTCGGCGCGCTTGCGAGTCGCAGCCGGGTTCTCCTTCATCACCCGCCTCGGGCCCAACGACATGTTCGCGAGCACGTCCATGTGCGGCCAGAGGGTGTACTGCTGGAAGACCATCCCGACGGCGCGGCGTTTGGTCCCCCACGCGGGAAGGACCACGCCGTCCTTGATGACGGGCACGCCCTCGATGTCGACCTCGCCCGAGTCCGGCTGTGTGAGGCCCGCGATGATCCGCAGGAGCGTGCTCTTGCCGCTGCCGCTGATGCCCATCACGACCACGATCTCACCGGAGGCGACCTCGAAGTCGACGCCGTGCAGGACCGGCTGTTTCCCGAAGCTCTTGGTGATCCCACGGACCGCGACGAGCGGCTGGCTGCCGTCGCTGCTGGTCGCGGGCGCGGTGGTGGTCTTCGTGTCGCTCATCTCATCGTCCCGCCGCTCACCACTTGCCGAGGAGGAGATTGCCGGGGGCGATCCTAGCGAGCGTGGCGCGCATGCTAGGCCCACCTGTGCCAGTCGGCTGGCCGCTCTGCTTCGCGATGAGCCGACGCTCGAGATAGCTGGCGACGAGGGTCAGCGGGAAGGCGACTGCGAAGTACATCAACGCGGTGAAGGTGAAGATCTCCATGGGGCGGAACGTCTGGCTCGCCTGGATGTTCGCCGTGAACATGAGATCTGAGACGCCAAGCCAGGACACCAAGGCCGTGTCCTTGAACAGGCTGATGTCCAACGAGAGGATGACCGGGATTTGCTGACGGACCGCCTGCGGGATGGTGATGAACCGCAGGATGTCGAATTTGGACAGGCCGAGCACCTCCCCGGCCTCGATGTGCTCCTTGGGAACAGACTGGAGAGCGGCGCGGTACGCCTCTGACATGAACGCCGTGAGGTTGGCGGCGAGCGCCCCCGTCACCGCGACGATCGGGTTCAGCTGGATGCCGAGCACCGCCGGGAGAGCGTAGTACACCCACACCAGTTGAACGAGCATCGGCGTACCGCGGAAGATCTCGATGTACATCTGCGCGAGCCAGCGGAGAGGGTCGAGCGACGACATCCGCGCCAGCGCCAGCGGGACGGCCAAGACGGTCGCGATCGCGATCGACATCACCGCGAGCTGGAGGGTGAGCTCGAAGCCCTTAAGGAGCAACGGGATGATCGGCGGGATGACGCTCCACTCGAATTGATACATGGCGATCGTGGAACCTCTGTCGCTGGCCGCGCAAATGACCTCGCCGTCTACTTCATGACCATGTTCGACTGCTGAAGCTGCGGGATGTCAAGGTAGCCGACGGCTGCGAACGCCCGGCTGATCTTCCCAGCCATGACCTCGTTGTTGATAGTGATGTTGACGGCCTGCAGGGAAGCGTCGTCGATGTCCTGGCGGACGCCGTAGGAGACGTCGTGCACGAAGATCGGCGGGTCCGGGATGATGATCTTCAGACTCGGCTGCTTCTGCACCATGACTTCCGCGGTGCCGTTGTCTGCGAAGACGGCGACCGCCTTGCCGCCAGTCAGGGCAAGCAGCGACTGGTTGTAGTCGGGGAGCAGGAGCTCATTGGCCTTCAGGTCGCGGAGGGCGAGGTCCTGCGCGGTGCCCTGCGGGGTCGCGATCGGCTGGTTGGAAGCCAGCAGTGCGACCGAGGTCTTGTACTGGCCGTTCCCGTTCACGACGAAGACGCCCGGGTAGGACCACACCGCGTCGGTGTAGCGGATCGCCAGTGCGCGCTGCGACGTGGCGTCGAGATCGGCGGCGAAGTCGTACTGGTTCGCTTCGACTCCCGTAACGATGTTCTGCCACGATGTCGCCACGGTGGTGAGCTTGATGTTCATCGTCTGGGCGAGTTCCTGAAGCGGAAGCAGGTCCGGGCCCGAGCAGTTGCCGGACGAGTCGACGACAATGGTGGGCGGCGAATCGGCGCAGCCGACCTTGATCTCGCCAGCGGCGCGCCACTTCGCGAGGTAGGCGCCTGGGGCCGTACCGGCACTCGCACTGGAGCCGCCGGTGAGGTTGGCCGACCCGAAACCGGCGACTGCGCCGGCGATGATCGCGATAACCGCCACGATCACTAGCTGTCTTGACTGGTTCACTCCACGCTCCTCCTTGAATCAGCCGGATCCGCTGAATGAGTCCATCCGACACGTCGGCGGCAGACCCAGGCCGAGTCCAGTGTTTGCTCGGCCAGGTGCCAGCCTCGCCCACACGGGCACCTCCTGAGTCATCACGCCACCGCCAACTCCTCCTCCATTCGCAGCCTCCTGACCGTGAACCAAGACGACGATGCCCGTTGACTCATGCCACTTCGGCAGCGGCCGTGATCGGCCGAGCGATGAGGTCGAGCCTCATCGAACCGTGAACCCAAACGCCAGCGGGTCGCGCGGGTCGACAAGGTAGGTGCTGTCGGCGGTGATGAACGCCTGCCCAGTGATCTCGACGCGGACGGCGTCGAGAGCGCCAACCTTCGCCCTCTCGACGGCGCGACCGCGAAACGTCGCGCCGGTGACACTCTGGTGGACGAACGGCTCCCCCATGTCGAGCATGCCCTTGGCGACCAGGGAGGCGATCTTGGCCGATGTTCCCGTCCCGCATGGAGAGCGGTCGATGGCTCCGTGCTCCATGACGACGAGGATGCGCGCGTCGGCGCCCGGGGCGTTGGTCGGCGTGAAGAACTGCACATGCGTCAAGCCGCGGATCTCGGGGATCGCGGGATGCTGAACGTCGACGGCAGCCTCGAAGACGGGCCGAACACGGTTCATCAGGTCGATGCCCGCCGCGCAGTTGTCGGCGGCGATCTGCAGCCCGTACTGCCCGGCATCCGTGATGGCATAGAAGTTGCCGCCGTAGGCGATGTCGGCGGTGACGCGCCCGAGATCCCCGACCTCGACCTCCACCGAGGGCGCGAGGAGGAACGACGGCGCGCCCACGAAGCTCACTCCCGTGACCTGTCCGTCCTCGACGTGGACCGTCGACTCGATCAGACCGGCCGGGGTGTCGATCCGGAGCGTGGTGTCGGGCTCGACTGCCGGGATCTGCCCGGTTTCGACAAGCACTGTCGACACCCCGATCGTGTCCGTCCCGCACATCGGCGGATAGCCGAACGCCTCGACGAAGACGACACCGACGTCGGCACGGGGATCGCACGGTGGCAGCAAGAGGACGGCGGAGGAGGGCCCATGCCCCCGGGGCTCGTGGGTCAGGACGCCGCGGATCCAGTCGAGGTTCTGGCGGATGTACTCGCGCTTCTCGACCATCGTCCGGCCCGGCACGGGGGGCACCCCCGAGTACACCGTCCGCGTCGGCGCCCCGCCCGTGTGCGAGTCGATCGCCTTGAGCGCGTGCGACGCTTGCATCGAACCTCGCCCCTCCTACCGATTCCTGCGGCGCCTGTGCCCTGCCCTGCGATCGCCCGCGCGCACAGGACCGGCCTCGAGCACCTTGGTCTCAGGTGTTCGTAATGTCTTTTGGTCTGATTGCCTGACAACTATCCATATCGACCCGCAGCAAGTCAAGATGGTCTTACAATCTGGGAGAACTCGCGATGGCGGCACCCTTCAGCCCCACGGTCCGAGCGTTCCTCGACACACGGGGCCGCTTCGCGGTCGTGGCGACCGTGAGGGCCAACGGACGCCCCCACCAGGCGGTCACCTGGTATGCACTACGTGGCGACGACCTCTTGGTGAACGGGCGGGCCGACCGGGAATGGGTGGCGTCAGCGCGGAGGGAGGGGTGGCTCTCCGTGACGGTCGCCGACGGTTACGACCATGTCATCGTCTCGGGCCCGATCACCCTCATCAACGAGCCCGGCGCTGCCATCGCAGACATCACTGAGTTGGCCCGACGCTACGGCGAGGATCCGGGAGACTTCGCCGGACAGTCTCGGACGACCGTCCTCGTGCACCCGGAGCGGGTGGCGTGCCACGGTGCGCTGGCCGAGCGGTGACTGAGATCGGGCCACCTGTGCGGCATCCGGTCCGAGAAGGACCTGGGCCGCGACGGGCGGCCTGAGGACGCACCAGATTTCGCACCCGGACTGGATCGCACCCGACCTCGCCCTTCGGAACCAGACGCCCGCTCCCGTCCGAGGTTCAGGAGGATTCCTCGTGGGATCGCGTCGCTCCGGGTCATGGGGCCCCCAGACCCCCGACAAAGGCCTGCTCGTCCACGTGCAGACGGATGCGGGTCTTGAGGCGGGCGAGGGAGTCGGCGGCGACGGCCCTGCCGATCTGCGTCGCGTAGGCGGCCTCGAACGCCTCATGCGTTTCGAACCAGACCTCTGACACCGCATCGTACGGTGCGTCGTCGTTGTCAACCAGGTTGAGCATGAACCCGCGGAGCCCGGGAAGCTGTGCCACCAGTGGCGCATGCCCGCCGATGATCCAGGCGCGGAACTCGTCCCTGGTCATGGCGTCGTTGCGGGCCAGCAGGACCACGGCCTTGAACATCAGCCGCCCCTCCTTCTAGTGCGTGGCTGTCTTCCTGCCACCGTACCCCGCGTCGTCGCGACTCGATCGGTCAGCGATGCTCAGGGCGAATGCGAACTTCACCAGGTACCAGGACCGCGCATGCCGGTTGGCCGCGAGCTCGGGCTCGACGCCGGCGAGGGACTGGAGACGCGGAGCCGCGATGCCCGAGCCGGCCCGCGCCCGGGTAGGCTGAAGCGCGCATGCAGATCCTCGACAGCAGCCGGGTCGTCGCCGCGACCGGCCACCCGGGATTCCTCGCCTGCGAGCGCCGGACCGCCCCGGAGCTCGCCCGCCTCGCGGACGGCCTCGAGCACCCCGTGGGCGACGACGCCCCCGTCGAGGTTCTCCGCGGACGACGCCACGAGCACGAGCGCGCCAGCCCGCCGAGCTCGCCGCGGCGAGGCGCACGGCTTGTGCTGCTGCGCCACGGGGCCACCACGGCGCCCGCCGGGGTGTACCTCGGGTCGCGTCTCGACCCGCCGCTGAGCGCCCTCGGCGAGGAGCAGGCTCGCGCCGCCGGGGCCCTCCTCGCGGGCCGCCGGTTCGGCGTCGTCCTCGTGTCCCCCCTGCTGCGGGCGAGGAGGACGGCCGAGCTCGCCGTGCCCGGGGCCCGCGCCGCGGGCGAGCCGCGGCTGCGCGAGCTCGACATGGGCGAGTTCAGCGGCCTCGCCTGGGCGCAGATCAAGGCCCGGGACCGTGAGGCGGCCCGGGCTTGGCGGGCTGGGCAGGCCGCCCCCGGCGGCGAGCCGGCCATGGTGCTCTGGCAACGGTGCGCGGCGGCGGCGCTCGACGCGGTCGGGCGGCTGGGCCCGGGCGAGGACGCGCTGCTCGTGGCGCACAGCGGCCC
>JAKAHU010000253.1 GCA_021825385.1 Chloroflexota bacterium
TCACCCGCCCGCCATGGGCGGGAAGACCTGGACGCGATCGCCGTCCCGAAGACGCGTGTCGCGGCTGACCGCCGAGCCGTTGACGACGAACACGCACTGCATGTCCGGGAGCTCGAGGGCCGCGAGGAGACTGCCCACACTCGCACCGTCGGCCAGCACGAGCCGGGCGCGGCCGCCCGGGAGACGGGCCGCCAGCGAGCCCTTGAGGACGACCTCGACCCCGAGCGTCCGCTCGGGCGGGCGCGAGTCCGGCCCGCTCACCAGCCGGCGGCCGGGCCGTACTGGGCCTCGACCAGGTGGGCGATCCCGAGCCGCTCGAGCCGCTCGCGAGGCACGAGCAGGTTGACCTGGACGAAGCCGGGCAGGCGACCGATCTCGATCGCACCGGAGATCGTGGCCCGGTTCTTCACCTCGTCCACGGTCATCCCGAGCAGCCTTGCCGCCCGCCCGACGCCGTTGTCGACGGCGGCGTTGATGAATGGCCCGGACCCGAGGACCTGGATCGGCAGGACCGGCCCTTCGAGCCGGGTCCGGTTGGCCTCGGCGAGCGCCTTCGCTCGCGCGACCTCGCCGGCGCTGAACGGCCGGGCGAGAAACGGCAGGTCCTCGCCCGGCGGCAGCAGGATCGGGCCCTCGAGGGCGAGCCCCTTGATCACCTCGACCCGGACGACGAGGCGGGCGCCGATGTCGGTCGTGTGCACCGCGACCTCGCCGTCGCCGATCATGGCATGGACGTCGCCGGCATAGATGCCGGCCCCGTCGACCTTGACCGGCACGATCACGATGCTCCCCTGGCGCACCGAATCGATGTCCATGTGGACGTCGGTCCGGGCCTCGAGCTGCTCCTCGGTGACCGCGAACTCGTGCTCGGCGCCGACGAGGAAGGCCCCGAAGTCGCCGCAGTTGTGCGAGCTGGGCAGGTCGATGGCAGGGATCGAGCCGAGGTTGCCGGCCGAGATCCGGCAGCGGGTCATCACCCCGACCAGGTCCGCCTTGGCCAGGGCGACGATCGGGTGCTGGCGGCTGTGCTCGGTCAGCCCGACCCAGGCGCGGCCATCTCGCCCGATCTCCCGGGCCCGCTCGGCGGTGACCGTGACGGCGATCTCCTTCGGGTCGTCGAAGACCATCGTGTAGCCCTCGACCATGTGGAACGGGATCACCTCGGAGTGGCAGGTGCTGCACTTGACGGCGCCCTCGCCGAGGCCGTCGAGGTACGTGTCGGGATAGAGGAAGTGGCGGCCCGCGTCACGGCAGGTCGGGCAGATCCCGGCCACGAACGGATCGCTGATGTAGCGCCCGTCCCAGCCCGTGTGGGTGCCCGACGTGGTTGCCCGCGAGACCTGCTCGAGCGTCTCGACGTGGAGCGCGACGGCATCACCGATCTTCGCGCCCTCGACCGCGACCGGCAGGGTGACCTCGTGGCCACTCCGGATGGCGGGGGTGATCATCGGCCCCCAGCAGCCGGGCACGGTCAGATACTCGATTCGCCCGCCATCGCGCACCGGGCCGAGCATCTCGTTGCTCGGGCCGACGATATCGGTGTAGCGATCGACGACCACGCGCTCGAGCGCGGTCGCCGGCAACGTCTGAACCATCTCGTTCCCGTCCTTCCTGACACCCACGCACCCGCCCGGACCGGTCACCGAGCCGCCCGCCTCACCGGGGTCGCCGCCCGGACTGGGCCGTCTTCGACCGAACGTGCTCATGATCGCGACCGGCGGGCGCCGGTCAAGGGTCATCGGGCCCGAGGTGGCCGAGACGAGGCTGGCCGCCGAGGTTCGGGCGCCGGTCCGCACCCATCGCCCCGAGCGGCTATGCTGGACGGCGATGACGGCCGAGACGACGCCCCCGAGGCCCGCGCGGTCCGCGCCCGCCGGCGCGACGACCACCGGTCCTGGCGCGGGAGACGCTGCTCGGATCCCCCTCGCCAGCCCCCCGGCAACCGGCGCGGGAACCGCCCAGCCGGCTACGGCCCGGCCCCGGATGCCACGCAACCCCGGCCGTCACGAGCTGGGGATGAAGGCCACCCTCCTGTTCCCCGATCGCGAGATCGTCGAGCGGTACTACGTGCCGCTCATCTACACCGCCTGCCGGACCTGCTACAGCGAGCTCGAGCCCGAGGAGATCTTTCGTCGCGCGGTCGCCGGCGAGGTCGCCACCGAGAAGCAGCAGAAACTGATCGCGGGGGTGATCGAGTCCGGACACGGGAGCACGATCGAGCACATCGTGTTCACGTTCGGGATCAGCGGGGTCAGCCGGACGCTCAGCCATCAGCTCGTCCGCCATCGGGCCGGGGTCGCCTTCGACCAGCAGAGCCAGCGCTACGTGAAGTACAAGGGCGCCTCGACGATGACCCCCGCCAGCATCGCCGAGGCCGACCCGGCCCTCCGCGAGCGGTACGAGCAGCAGGTCGCGGGTGCCCTCGAGCTCTACGGCGAGCTGGTCGAGGCCGGGATCCCGGGTGAGGACGCGCGGTTCGTCTTCCCGAACGCGACCCGCACCAACCTGGTGATGACCACGAACCTGCGGGCCCTGATCCACATGTCCGGGCTCCGGCTGTGCACGATGGCCCAGTGGGAGATCCGCCGGCTCTTTCAGCTGATCCGCCACGAGGTCTTCACCGTCAGCCCGTTCCTGGGCAGCTTCCTGGCGCCGAAGTGCGTGCCGCTCGGCTACTGCGACGAGATGAACAACCGCGACGGGCACTGCCCGATCCGGCCGCACAAGGACGTCGTCCTCGCCGCCTGGTCGGAGAAGGCTCGGGCCGGCCGGCAGGGCGGGACGGGAGGAACGGTCGCCGAGCGCGGGCCCCAGGCTCGCTGAGCGACAGTCAGGCGTCGATGGCGATCCATCTCCAGTTCGACCGGATCCCACCCGGCACCGAGATCGGGCCGCACCGCCACGGGGTCGAGACGGTCGTCTACCTCGCCGCTGGCCAGATCGTCTTCGAGCACGGCGAGACGCTGGCCCGCCGGACGGTCGTGCGCGCCGGCGACGTCCTGTACGAGGCGCCGGCCGAGTACCACCTGGTCCGCAACGAGGGCACGGTCGACGCCCTCGCCCTCCTGGCCGCCACGGACCCCGATCCGCGCCGGCCCGGCCAGATCCTCCGCCGCTGGGAGGACGAGAGCGAGCCGGTCCGCCGGCGTGACCGGGCGCTGATGGTCGAGGCGGGCGGGATCCGCCGCCGCCTCCTCGTCGAGCCCGGTGACTTCGGGACGCTCACGTTCACCGTCAGCGAGGTGGAGATCAACCCGGGCGGTGCCGACGATTGGCACCGCCATCCGGGCTCCGAGCATGCCCTCGTCGTGTTCGAGGGCCGCGGAATCATCAGCCTGGGAACCGCGACCGAGACGCTCGAGCCGCTCAAGGGGATCCGGATCGAGCCCGGCCTCGCCCATCGGGTCGAGAACACCGGCCGGACCCTTCTGCGCTACTACGTCTGCGGCACCCCGGCCATCGATCGCCTGCTCGATCGCGAGCTTGCCGACGCGCCACCGCGCCGTCTCGACGCCTGACCGCGAGCCGGCTCAGTCGCCGCCGGCGATCTCCGCGACGAGGCGCCGGATGATCCGGACGAAGCGGGGCCCCGCCGCCGCACCCGCGGCGAGCACCTCCTCGTGACTGAGCGGCAGGCCGCTGTAGCCCGCCCCGGCGTTCGTGATCAGCGAAACCCCGCACAGCTCCAGGCCCGCCCAGCGCGCCGCGATCGCCTCGAGGACCGTCGACATCCCGACCGCGTCGCCGCCGAGGCTGCGCAGCATCCTCACCTCGGCCGGGGTCTCGTAGGCCGGCCCGAGCAGGCCGACGTAGACCCCCGAGGCGAGCTCGACCCCCTCGGCCCGGGCCGCCGCTTGAAGGAGGTCGCGCAGGCGCGGGCTCCAGGCGTTCGTCAGGTCCGGGAATCGGGGGCCCAGCTCGTCTGCGTTCGGTCCCAGGAGCGGGGTGCGTCCGGTCAGGTTGAGGTGGTCCTCGATCGCCATGAGCGTGCCCGGCCCGAACGCCGGGTTGAGCCCGCCGGCCGCGTTCGAGAGCACGATCACCGGCGCACCGAGCCGGCCCATCAGGAGGACCGGCTGGACGACGAGACCCGGATCGTTGCCCTCGTACAGGTGAAACCGGCCCTGGAGCAGGGCGACCGGGATCCCGTCGAGCCGGCCGAGGATCAGGCGGCCGGCATGACCGGGAGCCGTCGCGGACGGCCAGCCGGGCAGCTCGGAGAACGGGATCGAGACCGGTTCGGTGACCTCGTCGACCAGGCCCCCGAGCCCCGAGCCGAGGACGATGCCGGCCGACGGCCGGAGCCCGGTCCGGGCCCGAACGGCCGCTTCGAGGGCGGCCAGGCAGGCCGGCTGGTCGGCGGGCGCGATCGGCCGGCGAGGGTCGACAGGCTGGGCGTTCACGGTGCCACCCCGCTACAAGGAGTCCGAGACCGGCGTGCCCGCCGTCGCCCCCAGCAGGTGCATCGGGGATTGGTCGGCGGCCGACCCCACGATCGCCCGGCGGATGGGCCGGCAGCGGGAGGCCAGGTCCGCCCCGTCGGGCGATCGCCCGTCCTGGAGCGGGCAACAAAGCGCCCGGAGCGACCGTTCGAGCGAAGAGGCCGTTGATGCGATCTCGGACTTCTTCGGTTCTGGCGGCCCCTCCGGGCAAAACCAACGATAGGGCCGGGGCGAGGGCTGGTCAACGCGCTTATCCACGAACTCGCGACGCGCCCCACCCGTCCGTCCACGAGTTCGGGGCGGGTGTGGACAACCTGTGGACACGGCGCTCGTCGGCGGCCGTCCGGCCGACCGGGCATCGGACGGGCCTGCCTCAGCCCCCCATGGCGAACATCTCGACCCGTGGCAGCCCGCGGGTCGCCTCCGAGCGCACCTCCGAGTACCGGTCGTCGCGCCGGTGCCAGACCCGCTCGATCACGGCCCGGATCTCGTCATCGGACCGACCCGACCGGAGCAGCGACCGCAGATCCTCGCCC
>JAKAHU010000254.1 GCA_021825385.1 Chloroflexota bacterium
CTCTTGGCGATCGAGGCGTAGTCGTTCGCGTCATACGAGGGGTAGGTCGCCTCGGCGTAGATCGCGCCGGTCCGCGGGTCGATGACCACGGCCGAGACGCTCGCCGCGCGGTCGGCGACCCAGGCGGCGAGCAGCTCCTGCTCGACGGCCAGCTGGAGCGAGGCATCGATCGTCAGGCGCAGGTCGATCCCGGGCGTCCCGGGGTCGAGGACGCGCTCGCTGCCGGCGATCGGTCGGCCCCCGACGTCGCGGGCGGCAATCGCGACCTGGGGCTGGCCGGCGAGGACGTCCTGGTAGCGCTGCTCGACCCCGTACTGGCCAACGCCGTCGCGGTTGACGAAACCGAGCAGATGCGCCGCCAGGGTCGTGCCCTCGGCACCGCCGGTCTGAGGGTAGACCCGGACCGGCTCGCTCTCGAGATCGATCCCGGCCAGCGTTCCGGCGGCGAGCTGGTCGCGGATCGTGGCCGCGGTCGTGCCGTCGATGTCACGGGCGAGGACGACGTAATCCTTGTCCGAGCCCATCTTGGCCGTCAGCTGGGCCGCCGCCTGACCCTCGAAGGCCAGCAGCCTGACCAGCTCGGCGGCCACGGCGGCGCGCCGCTCCGGGGTCAGCTGGCTCGGCGACCCGACGAGCCGGTAGCGCTCGACCGTGGTCGCCAGAACGACCGTGCCGCTCCGATCGTAGATCGTGCCCCGCCGGCTCGGCTGTTCCAGGCGCTGCTCGGTCTGGGCGGTGGCCAGTCCCACCAGCCGGTCGCGCTCGACGACCTGCCAGTAGGCCAGTCGCCCGAGGAGCGTCACCACGACCAGGGCGAACAGCCCCAGCAGCACGAGGTGGCGGAGGCGCGGATCGGTCCGGCCGGGCATCGATCGATCGCCTGTCCTAGCGCGCCGGGACGACGAGTGGCTCGACGAGCTGGCCGAGACCGAGGTCGATCGCCTGCTTGCGGATCGCGGGCTCACGGCCCAGCCGGTTCAGGTCGGAGACGAGCTCCTGGCGCTGGCCCTCGAGCCGGGCCCGCTGGGCAAGGAGTTGGTCGATGTCGTAGCCGGTGGCCGAGACGCGCACGGTCTGGGCGAGCGAGAAGAAGGCGAGCAGGAAGGCGATGACGATCCCGCCCAGGAGCACCCCGACCCGGCCCTGGTTCCGGCCGGCGCGCACGGTCGCCCGGGTCCGCCGGCGCGACAGCGGATCGCTCTCGGCCGCCGGCCGATCCCAGGCTCGCGGCTGGAGGACCCGCGGCTGGAGGGCCGTCGGCGGCAGAAGGCCGGCGCGCGGTCGGGCGGTGTGGTAGATCGCCATCAGTCGCCGAGCGCGAACCCGAGCCGGCGCCCACCGAGGCCCAGCCCGAACAGCCTGTGCTCCTCGACCGTGCTGCCCGGCTCGAATGCTTCGGCGAGCAGCTCCACCTGATCGGACAGCGGGCGCCGCTCGACGCGTTCCCGCAGCTCGTGCTGGCGGCGACCGTACACCTTGCGCCGGCTCGCCTGATGACGCTTGCTCACGAGCGATCCTCCTTCCTTGCCCGGGCCTGTCCGCTCAGGCCGCGATCCGTTCGGCGGCCCGGAGCCTGGCGCTCCGGGCCCGCGGGTTGACGGCGAGTTCGCGCTCGCCCGGGGTGATCGGCTTGCCCACCGGACGGAGCCTGGGGCGGCGCCCGCAGACGCAAACCGGCACCTCGGGCGGACAGATGCACCCCTTCCGCTCGGCCTCGATGAACCGCTTGACGATCCGGTCCTCGAGCGAGTGGTAGCTCAGGACGACGAGCCGGCCGCCCGGCCGGAGCAGGTCGACGCCGGCCGCGAGCGCTGTCTCGAGTGCCCCGAGCTCGTCGTTGACCGCGATCCGGAGGGCCTGGAAGACCCGCGTCGCCGGGTGGATCCGGCGCCGGCCGCGGGGTGAGGCCGGGACGACACGCTCGACCAGGGCGGCCAGGCGCTCGGCCGTGTCGACCGGTGCCCGCCGCCGCTCCTCGACGATCGCCCGGGCGATCCGGCCGGCGAACGGCTCCTCGCCGTAGCGGCGGAAGAGCGCGGCCAGCTCGGCCGCATCGAGCCTGGCGAGCAGCTCGGCAGCCGGGACGCCACGGCTCGGGTCGAAGCGCATGTCGAGTGGTCCACCGGTCCGGATCCCGAAGCCGCGCTCGGCATCGGCCAGCTGGAAGCTCGACAGCCCGAGGTCGAAGAGCAGCCCGTCGACGGCCGTGAAACCGGCCTCCGGGGCCACCCTGCCCAGGTCTCGGAAGTTCGCCTGGCGCAGGACGAGCCGGTCGCCGAAGCGCGCCAGCCGGGCGCGAACCCTGGCGATGGCCGCCCCGTCGGCGTCGAGGCCGAGGAGGCGGCCATCAGGGTCGGTCGCCTCCAGGATCCGCTCGGTGTGCCCACCGCCGCCGACCGTGGCATCGATCTGGAGGCTGCCGGATGCCGGAGCGAGCATCGTGATGACCTCCTCCGCCAGCACCGGCAGGTGCCCTTCCTCCATCACTCCTCCACGATCGAGCGGCGGATCCCGAGCGGACCCCAGAAGCGCATCTGGTGCGCTAGATCCCCAGCCCGCTCAGGTGCTGCGCGAGAGCCTCGGGCGATTCGAGCTCCCGCCGGTAGTCGTCCCACCGGGCGGGCGCCCAGATCTCGGCGTGGTCGCGCGAGCCCACGATCACGGCCTCGCCCTCCAGGGCGGCGAAGCTTCGCAAGGAGGCCGGGAGCACGACCCGACCCTGGCGGTCGAGATCGATCTCGAACGCGCCGGCGAAGATGAACCGCTGGAAGGTCCGGGAGCTAGCGTCGGCGATGGGCAGCGCCGCGACCTTGGCGGCCAGGGCATCCCATTCGCCTTTCGGGAAGATCGCCAGGCAGGCATCGATCCAGCGCGACACGAACGCCCCGCCTTCGAGCTGGGCGCGGAACTTCGAGGGGACGGCGACCCGTCCCTTCTCGTCCACCGAGTGCCGGTACTCGCCGGTGAACACCTGTCGGGCTTCCCCACTTCGGAGCGTGGCTGCCGGTGGGCCGGGGCCTCAGGGCGCTTCCTCCACCCCTTGTCCCCACTTGACACCACTTTGTGCCACTGGCCCCGCATTCTACACGCCGGACGCCCCCCGTCAATGCCGAAAACGCGATCCCGGCCCAACCGGACACCAACCCTTGCCGGTGCCGCGGCTTCTGCCCCAGCCGGTGCCGCCATGTCGGCGCGTCGGCGCCGGCACCCGCCGTTCTCCCTGTCCCGGGAACGACGATGGCGATCGCCGCGGGCGCGCCGGCCAGGCAGGGCGCGAACCCCGCTGCACGTGCCGCTTGTCGTCCGAACAGGAGCGCCGACCTGACCGCACGGCGGTCCGGCGAGGCGGACGAACATCTGCGCAGGCGAACCTCGCCGCCGAGCCTGCCAGGGGGTGCGCGGAGCGAGCCCGGCGGGCGGACCGGCCACCGAGCCAGCTGCCGACCGGCGAACCGCTCGCCGAGCCGGCCGCCTGCCTCCCCTGCCCTACCGCGTCGGAGGCGGGAGGACGATCCGGTCGCCGACCCGGATCAGGTTCGGGTCGACGATCTGCGGGTTGAGCGCTCGGACCGTCGAATAGGAGACGCCGAACGTGTCCGCGATCTTGTGCAGGGTGTCGTTGCGCCTGACCGTGTAGAGGTAGCAGTCGACCCGGTCGGGACACGGATCGAGAAGCGCCAGGAGGCTGCTCGTCGGGGTCGGCGTGGCCACGACGGCGACCGGCGTGGCTGACGGCGTCGCGGCCGTCGCGTCCGCCGTCGGCACCGGTGTCGGGGCGACCGAGACGGCCGGTGGGGCAGCGGACGACCCGGATCCGATGCCGGCCGACGGCTCGGCCGATCGAGCCTCGGCGCTCGGAGTTGGCGAAGCGCCCTCGATCCCGGCCCCCGGCAGATCGATCCCGCCCCGGACGACCACGAAGCCCCCCGCCACGGCCGTGGACGCGATGAGGATCCCGAGCGCCACGGCCGTTGGGCGTCCGGGCCGGCGACTGGCCCGACCCGCCGGCCCGGCCCCTGCCATGCCCGCGACCGGGCTCTGCACGTACCGCGGGCAATGAACGTGGCCCGCCTGGAGACAGACGAGCTGCTGCTGGCGGAGCGACTGGGCCCGCGGCTCGGGCAAGGCCAGGCACGAGTTCGCCGGGTCCGGCACTCCGGCCGGTCGACCCGACAATCCCGCGACGTCGATGCGGCGCAGGAACGGGCAGACGTCGGCCTGCGCCGACCGTCCCTCGCCCCAGACCGTGGCGCCGGCGACGGCGGCCGTGGCCTCCTCGATCGCCTCGGCCTCGGCGCGCCGGGCGAGCTCGTCGCTCGGCACCGGGGGGTCGTCCCGGCCGGTCGGCTCCCGCCGCCCGGTCTGGTCGCCATCCGTCATCGCCCCGCCCGGCGCGGGCGTTCCTGACTCCTCGGCCACGCGTCCTCCCGTACCACCACCGGCCGACGATCGGCCCCCAGTACCTTTGCGCGTGTTGCCCGGCCCGATCACCGGTGTTAGGCTCCCGGGCCGTAGGCTACTCGAACGTGCCGCCGGCACGCCAGATCGCCCACCAGCGAGGCACGATCGCACAGATGGCGCTCCTCCGCGAGATCGCACCGCCCGCTGGCGTCGAGTATCAGCTCGCCGCCCACCGGATCAAGCGCTGCACGTTCCGGCGCCTGATCCAGGTTGGCAGCGGGCCGGAAATGATCTACGAGGTGGAGTGCCTGTTCCCGCAGCGGCGGGTGCCGATCCCCCTCGGCGACCTCGAGTCCGCCCTGCCGGTGTGCAACGCCTGCACGGCCGCACACACGTTCCGCCCGGACGAGGACTGACCCGGCCTCAGGTGGGCGCCGGCGAGGCGACCTGTAAGCCGAGTTCTGTGCCGCGATCGCTCGCGGTGATGGCCATCCATCTCAGGCCGCCGG
>JAKAHU010000255.1 GCA_021825385.1 Chloroflexota bacterium
GCGGACGAGCCCGAAGCCGGCCATGACCAGCAGGAACGCGCCGGTCACGATCGTCAGGCGGACGGCGATCCAGGCCAGCTCGCCGAGGACGATCCCGGGGATCGTGATCGGCGTGGCGAGCATCCCGTGGTAGATCCGGTCCCAGACCGCCCGGCCCATGATCGGGTAGGTCGAGGCGAAGCCGGCCGTCTGCATCGCCTGCGCGGCGAGCAGGCCGGGCGCGATGAAGACGGCATACGGGATCCCGGCCAGTGGACCCGAGGCCGTCGCCGCCGAGTCGACGAACCGGCCGAGCCCGAAGCCCATCGAGGCCAGGAAGAGGACCGGGGCGAGGAAGGTGCTGACCAGCCCGCCCCGCCACGTCCGGCGATAGACCTGGGCGTTGTACTCGAGGACCCGGAGCGCCGCCGTCATCGACCGGTCATCGCGGCTACTCGATCAGGCGCCGGCCGGTCAGCCGGAGGAAGACGTCCTCGAGCGTGGAGCGGCGGACGAGGACGGTCTCGGGCTCGAGGCCGCGGCGGTGGACCTCGACCGCGGTCGCGTCGCCGTCCTCGGTATAGAGGAGCACCCGGTCGGGCAGGTGTTCGATCCGCTCGGCCAGCCCGTCGAGCCGGCCGTCGAGCGGATCCCGGACGCCGGGCGGGAAGCGGAGCTCGAGGACCTCGCGGCTCGAGTAGCGCCCGATCAGCTCGCGCGGCGAGCCCTCGGCGACGATCTTCGCCTTGTCCATGACCACGAGCCGGTCGCACAGCTGCTCGGCCTCGTCCATGTAGTGGGTCGTGAGAACGAGCGTCGCCCCGCGCTGCTTGAGCTGGTAGAGGCGGTCCCAGAGCAGGTGACGGGCCTGCGGGTCGAGGCCGGTCGTCGGCTCGTCGAGCAGGAGGAGGCTCGGCTCGTTGATCAGCGAGCGGGCGATCGTCAGGCGGCGCTTCATCCCGCCCGAGAGCGGCTCGACCCGGCTGTCGGCCCGGTCGAGGAGCTGGACGAAGTCGAGCAGCTCGTCCGCTCGCCGGCGCGCCTCGGCCCGCGAGAGGTCGAAGTAGCGCCCGTAGATGATCAGGTTCTCGCGGACGGTCAGCTCCAGGTCGAGCGAGTCCTGCTGCGGCACGACGCCCAGCCGGGCCTTGATCCGGGCTCCGTCCGTGGTCGGGTCGAGCCCGAGCACCCGGAGCGTGCCGGCCGTAACCGGCGAGACGCAGCCGATCATCCGCATCGTCGAGGTCTTACCGGCCCCGTTCGGGCCGAGGAAGCCGAACGCCTCGCCGGGCGCGACGTCGAAGTCGATCGCGTCGACCGCGGTGAACCCCCCGAAGCGCTTCGTCAGGCCGCGGGCGTGGATGAGGGCGGTGGTGGGGTCGGTGGTGGGGTCGGTGGGCAGGCGCATGGGCCCCCGGATGCTACCGCAGGAGCGCACCCGGGAGTATCAGGAAACCGACGGGGCGAGGGTCCTCCGCCGCCTCCCGCCTGGACCCGCCGACCCGTCCTCACCCGCACGAGCCCGTTCGAGGGGGCCGTGCCACGGCAGGAGGCGATCGCAACGACGGCGACCACGAGGCCTGGGAGGTGGTGCGTCAGAGCATGACCCCTGAGCACCGGTCAGGCTCCGAGTGCCCGCTTCGCCTGCTCGTACTCCTCCCGCGTGATCTCGCCTCTGGCCAGGCGTCCCTCGAGGACCTCCAGCCCCAGCTCAGCTTCCAGCCGACGGCGCGGCCCAAGAACGGCCCTCGTACCCCTCGTGATCACGAGGAAGAGCGCAGACACGACCCCGACGAACAGCGCCAGGCCGACGATCCAGCCAAGCAGACCCCCGACGTCCATTTCTCGCAACCTCACAGGCAGCCCATCGCCGCGACGCCTCTCCGGCTGGTCACGTTGGCCGACGTCGGTTCACGACCACCATCGTCGCGCCGAGCGACGCGCTTCCGACGAGACTGAAGCCGAGTGCGTCGTAGAGCGCCCACCCCATGGCAACTTCCTCAGTCACGCCGAGTGCGACCAGCCTGTAGCCGTGATCCGCCAGCCACGTCTCTGGGTGGGACATCCCCGCCGGGACCTGCGCCTTGGCCTGCAGGTCGGTAACCTGAGTCCCTTGGGGCGTGAGCCACGCCCACCCCGTCTGCACCGCCGTTGATGCATCCTCGATGACAACGGGGTGCTGCATGTTGAGCCATGCATTACGGGCCACGCCGACCTGGTAGACCAGCGCGAGCAGGAGGATCGCCCCAAAGACGAATGCCGGTAGGGTCCGACCGAGCAGTGCGCCGAGCAGCAGCCCGAGACCGAATGCGCCGAACGCTCGCGCGACGACCGGCGGGCCGTGTAGTCCGATGTCGAGGAAGGGTGATTGCCCCCAGACCGCACGGTCGGCTTCGACGGCGTCCGAGGCAAGGGCAGCGAAGGTGACGGCCAGGCCGAGAAACATCAAGACCGGCGCGATCTGACGAATGAGCCAGCGCAGCCGCGAGCCGTTGAGCGACCAAGCGGTTTGGGCCGTTCGGGACTCGAGCTCGCGACCGACGATCGGGACGCCGCCAAGCAGCCCAACCGCGAATGGCACATACGCCATCGCGGCGATGATCCTGACTCCCTGGTCGGCAAGGATCGATCCCCAAGCCTGGATCGGTCCCGCGCAGTCGCCCGCGCCAGACGGCCCCGTCGCGAGCCGCGCGTCGAAACACCCCCGCGGGACGTCTACCGCCTTAAGCTCGTACTCGACAAAGAGTGCCGCCATGCCGAGCACGAGCGCCGCGAGCGCCGCCATGCCGACTTCAAACCGGTGCTGCTTGAGGGTCACGCGTGCCGCGGCGATCATCACACGGCCTCCGTCAAGGTTCGGGGACGCCCTGCCGCGAGATGACCGAGGACAATCTCCTCGAGCGACGCAGGGCGCCCGACCCACCGATCTCGGACCAACGCGAGCGACTCGCCAGCCGGGCCCGCGAACGTCCCGATCGCGGATTGACGGTCAAGCTCGTTTGCCGACGCCGTTCGGTACTCTTTCTTCGCGACCGCGACGGCAGCGTCGAGGACGAGCCGACCGGCGGCGAGAACGACGAGGCGATCGCACGCCTGTTCGACATCGGTGACGATGTGGGACGTAAGAACGGCCGTCGCGCCTCGGCCTCGGACATCGTCGACGAGCGTTGTCAAGAAGTCACGACGGGCCAGTGGATCGAGGCTTGCCAGCGGCTCGTCCAACAGGAGCAACGGCGCTCGGGTCCCGAGCGCGAGGGCGAGCGCGACCTGCGCCTGCTCGCCGCCCGACAGGTCCGCGATCCGCCGCTCTCCGGAGAGGCCGCTCGCGCGGATTCGCGCGAGCGCGTAGGGACGATCAAAGGACGGCCGCGCCGCACGGGCGAAATCGAGGTGATCGCCAATCGTGAGGTTCCGGTAGAGAGACGCCGCCTGCGGGACATATCCGATCGAGTTGACCGCCGCCGCTCGATGGCGTCTTGGATCGACGCCAGACACGAAGATGCGCCCCTCGTCCGGCTGCTCGAAGCCAAGACAGGCCCGAATCACAGTTGACTTGCCAGCACCGTTCGGCCCGACGAGCGCGGTAATCGAGCCTTCTGGGACGGCGAGCGAAACGTCCCGGACCGCCCACGGCCGGTTGCGACGATAGCGGCGGCCAAAGTGATCAACGCGGAGCGGCGATCTTTCCATGGCATCCTTCTCTACCCAGATCTCGGCCATCGTGGACCCTCCCGGCCGCAGAGCCGCGCAAGCAGCTCGGCGAGGACTGCGACGCGGTGTTGCTCTTGAGGTCCAACGTCCGACAGCATCTTCCCGTTGCTGCTAACGACGGGCTCGTGGCACCAAGTCAATACGTCGACACCCGAGCGAGCGAGTGCACGTTCGTCCGCCAGGTGGCGGCCCATGGGTTCACGATCGTGACGGGCCGGACCCGCGTCCTCCCGACAACGAAAGGTGGACCCTTCAGGCTCCATCCTATGAACCGAGGTGTGGCGCATCCCGGTCCGTGCGAACGACCTACCCGTTGAATCCTGCCTGCGGGGGGCGACGGAGCCAGCGTGCCAACAAGACCGCTACCGCGGCGATGGCAGCCACAGGCGCGAGGGCTGTGCCGAAGATGGCGACGCCAGTTGCGACCGTACCATCGCCTGCTGAAACGCTGACCCCGATGGAACCGGCGATCGCCGTCCTCTGAATCGTTTCAACCGTCTTCTGGTCCAACCCGTCGATCCGGAAACGCTGGCCGTCGAGCGTCGTGACAAAGAGGGTCTCCCCGCGAAGATCGAGGCTGGTCACTTGCCGATCACTTACCAGCCGGGACACAGACGCAAGGTTGGTCGATGGCGGGAGATCGGGCCGAAGCCAGGCGAATAGGGCCCCGACGCCAGCTGCCAGCAAGACGAGGGCGAGAATTCCAAGGCGGAGTCCGTGCTCATTCCAGGAAGGCTCGGCCGTGAAGCCTGGCGGGGTACTCGGCGGCGGGGTACTCGGCGGGCGGTCCCGAACGACGGCGCCGTTCATCTGGGCCAGGAGCTCGACTTGGCCCCCTACACCGAGCTTGGCGTAGATGCGAGAGAGATGACTTCGAACCGTCGCCTCCGTGAGCGACAGGCGCGCGGCAATCGAGCGCGCGGCAAGGCCTGTTAACGCCAGATCAAGCACCTCGCCCTCACGTTCCGAGAGCTTCACGGGGCCAATCCCTCGTGGTTCGTCCGGACTCCTGTAATGGACCTCGTCCATGGCATCGATGTTCCTCCGACAGCGATACGTTGTCATCCTTCAAATCGATGAAACTGGATCAGAATGGCCGCAGGAAGACGGGTGGACTGGTCGCGGGTCGACCAGATGTGGATCCGGTTGCGCTGATCTTGTCGTTCCAGCCGATCACGCCGAGATCGCTGTACGCGACGGACGCATCGAAC
>JAKAHU010000256.1 GCA_021825385.1 Chloroflexota bacterium
CTCCTCCACAGCGCCCTCTTCGTCTTGGTTCGGGGCCGGGTCGGAGGCCAGCTGCCGCTCATCTTCCTGGCCGCTGTGCTGGGTGCCTGGGCGGGGGACGCGATGGCCGCCCGGCTCGGGATCGAGCTGATCCTGATCGGCGACTATCACGTCCTGGGCGCCTCGGTCGTGGCCTGGGTCGGAATCGGGATCGTGGCCCTGCTGGGGGTGCTCGGACCGGCCCCGCGGGCCGAATGAGCGCCCCGGACCGCCTGGTGCGCTTCCTGCGCGGGATCGGCATCGGTGCCCTGGTCGGGGCGGCGATCGCCGGCTCGCGGCTCTGGCGCCGCAGGCGCCGCGGCTGACCAACGACCCGATCGCCCGTTCCGCCAGTCCCGCCCGGGCTCGCGCTGGCCTCACGCCCGCCGCCCGGTCGCTTGGCGAGGAGCGGGGCCGCTCGCGCGTCGGGGGCCGCCGGTTTGGTACCGTTAGCCGCGATGTCCAGCCCAACCTTCGTTCCCGATCCGCGGATCACCTGGCGGCCTGCGGCCGAGCTGCGGCGTCGCTTCGTCGACTTCTTCGTCGCGCGCGGCCACACGTTCGTGCCGTCCGCCTCGCTCGTTCCGGCCGGCGACCCGACCCTCCTGTTCACGAACTCGGGGATGGTCCAGTTCAAGGAGGTCCTGACCGGGGCCGAGACCCGGAGCTACAAGCGGGCGGTCGACTACCAGCGCTGCCTGCGCGTGGCCGGCAAGCACAACGACTTCGAGGAGGTGGGCCGGACCCCGCGCCACCACACCCTCTTCGAGATGCTCGGCAACTGGAGCTTCGGAGACTACTTCAAGCGCGAGGCGATCCATTGGGCCTGGGAGTTCCTGACCGAAGACCTGGGCATCCCGGGCGACCGCCTGGCGGCCACGACCTACACCTTCGACGACGTGGCCTGGTCGATCTGGCGTGACGAGATCGGCCTGCCGCCCGAGCGGATGGCGAAGTGGGGGAACGTCGACGAGGGCGATGACAAGAACTTCTGGCGGATGGCCGAGACCGGCCCCTGCGGTCCGTGCAGCGAGATCCATTTCGATCGCGGCCCGCAGTTCAGCGAGGGCCCGCACTGCACCCCGGATCATTCCGAGACCTGCCCGCGCTGGCTCGAGGTCTGGAATCTCGTGTTCATGGAGTTCGATCAGCGGTCCGACGGGACGCGCCTGCCGCTGCCGTTCACGAGCGTCGACACCGGGATGGGCCTGGAGCGGATCGCGAGCGTCGTCCAGGGCGTCCTGTCGAACTACGACACCGACCTGTTCGCCCCGATCCACGCCCGGATGCGCGAGCTGCTCGGCCACGACCCGGACGTGTTCGAGGCCGAGCGCTTCAGCTACCAGGTGATCGCCGATCACTCGCGGGCGGTGACCTTCCTGATCGGCGACGGCGTCCTGCCCTCGAACGAGGGGCGGGGCTACGTCCTGCGCAAGCTGCTCCGGCGCGCCGTCCGCCACGGGCGCCTGCTTGGCCGGCGCGAGCCGTTCATGGCCGAGAGTGCCGCGGTCGTGATCGACACGATGGGCGAGGCGTACCCGCACCTGATCGAGCGGCGGGAGGAGATCCTGGCCGCGATCGCGCGCGAGGAGTCGCAGTTCGCGCGGACCCTCGACGGCGGGATGGTCCACCTGGAGGCCGCCCTGGCCCCCCTCACCTCGGCCGAGCGGGTCGTCGGGCGGCGGCCGGAGGAGCTGCCCGCGGATGCGCCGGTCCTCCCGGGCGAGGTCGCCTTCCGGCTCCACGACACGTACGGGTTCCCAATCGACCTGACGGTCGAGCTCGCCGCCGAGTACGGCGTGGCGGTCGACCGGGCCGGCTTCGACCGCGCCCTGGCCGAACAGCGCGAGCGAAGCCGGAGCGGGCGCAAGGCCGAGCTGGCCCGCCACGCCGAGCTGGTCGGGCTGTACGAGTCGATCCTGCGCCGGGTCGGCGAGACGCGCTTCCTGGGCTACGAAACGACGAGTGCCGACGCCCGGATCGTGGCGATCGTGCGCGACGGGATCGAGTACGCCGAGATCGAGGCCGTGCCCGAGATCGAGCTGCGCGCGCCGGCCGGGGCGGAGGTCGAGGTCGTCCTCGACCAGACCCCGTTCTACGCCGAGGGTGGGGGCCAGGTCGGCGACCAGGGCATCCTGCGCGAGGAAGGCGGGCACGCAGCCCTGGTCACCGTCCTCGACACGCAGCGCCCGGTCGGGGGACTGGTCGTCCATCGCGGCCGGCTCCACGGCCGGATCAAGGTCGGCCAGTACGTCAGCGCCGTCGTCGATGCCGAGCGCCGGGCACGCACGATGCGCAACCACACCGGCACGCACCTGCTCCACCGCGCGTTGCGCAACGTCGTCGGGGAGTCCGCCCGGCAGGCCGGTTCGCTGGTGACCCCGGACTACCTGCGCTTCGACTTCCCGTTCGATCGGGCGCTGACGAACGATGAGCTGCGGGCGATCGAGGCCGAGGTCCGGCGGGTGATTCGCGAGGACCGACCGGTGACGATCGCGTATCTCCCGATGGCCGAGGCGATTGCGGCCGGAGCGGACGCCTTCTTCGACGAGAAGTACGGCGAGACGGTCCGGACGGTCCGGGTCCAGGACTACAGTTTCGAGTTGTGCGGCGGGACCCATTGCCGGGCTTCCGGTCAGGTCGGCAGCTTCGTGATCACCGGCGAGCGGAGCATCGGCTCCGGGATGCGCCGGATCGAGGCATTGACCGGGGACGGCGCGGACGCCTGGCTCGATGCTCGGGTGGCGACCCTCGAGCGCGCCGCGGAGCTGCTCGGGGCGCAGTCGGTCGACGCGGTTCCCGAGCGGATCGCGGCCCTCCAGGCCGAGCTCAAGGAACTCCGGCGTCGTCTCCGCTCCGGTGCCGCCGGCGGGCTGCCGACGCCGGCCGCCCTGGCCGCGTCGGCTCGCGAGGTGGCGGGCGGGGTCCGGCTGGTCGCCCATGCCGGGCCGTACGAGTCGATCGAGGCGCTCAAGGCCGCCGCCCGCGAGGTGCGGGCCCGGCTCGGCTCGGGCGTGATCGCCCTCGGCCTCGAGGCCGATGAGCCCCAGGTGTTCGTCACCGTGAGCGAGGACCTCGTCGCCCGCGGGCTGTCGGCGGGTGCGCTCGTCCAGCGCGCCGTGCGCGAGATCGACGGGCGAGGCGGGGGCCGGGCGGAGATGGCCCAGGGCAAGGGAGGCCGGCGCGAGGGGCTGGGCCGGGCGCTCGCGGCGGTCGAGGCGGGCATCGTGGCGGCCGTGATCGGGACCGGCGCGGTCGCCCCGGCCCGCTCGGGTGGATCAGGCTAGATGGGCTTCTGGCGCCGGATCTGGCAACGCGACGGCGAGGAGCTGCCGGCGGCGTGCACGGCGCTCGACATCGGCACCGAGTTCGCCAAGGCGCTCGTGTTCGAGATCGACGGCACCGGGCACGGCACGGTGCGGGGCGTCGGGCGAAAGCGACAGGGCCTGGCCCACATGCAGTCCGGGACGGTCGCCGACATCGCCGCGGTCGTTGACAACTGCTCGGTCGCGCTCCAGGAGGCCGAGGAGATGGCCGGCTTCCGGCCGACCCAGGTCGTGATCGGGATCGCCGGAGAGCTGGTCAAGGGCTTCACCACGACTCACGAGCAGGAGCGCCGCAAGCCCGACCAGGCGATCGATGAGGGCGAGCTCCGCCGCCTGATCGACGCCGTCCAGCACGAGGCGCTCCGGGAGGCGGAGCGCGCGATCACCTGGGAGACGGGCCTGCCGAACGTCGATGTCCGGCTCGTCCATGCCGCGGTCACCGGGGCGAGCATCGACGGCTACCCGGTCACGAACCCGGTCGGGTTCCAGGGCCGCCATGTCCGGATCAGCATCTTCAACGCCTTCGCCCCGCTCGTCCACCTCGGTGCCCTCCAGAGCGTCGCCAGTCAGCTCGACCTCGAGTTGCTCGAGATCGTCGCCGAGCCGTATGCCGTCGCCCGTGTTCTGGCCTCGGACGCGGTCCGCCAGGCGGGCGCCCTGTTCATCGATGTGGGCGGGGGGACGACCGATGTCGCCCTCGTCCGTTCGGGCGGGATCGAGGGGACCCGGATGTTCGCCCTCGGCGGCCGGGCGTTCACGAAGTCGATCGCGGACCGGCTCGATCTGCCGTTCCCGCGGGCGGAGACGCTCAAGATCGACTACGCCCGAGGTCTCGAGGTCCCGGACCGTGAGACCGTGCGCCTGATCATCGCCGACGACGTGGCGGTCTGGGCGGCCGGGGTCGAGCTCGTGCTCGAGGAGCTGGCCGGCGGGGAGCTCCTGCCGGGCCGGATCTACCTCTGCGGTGGCGGTTCGCGCCTGCCCGAGATCCGCGCCGCCCTGGCGGCCGAGCCGTTCTGGCGCCGCCTGCCGTTCGCCCGCCCGCCCGAGGTGGCGATCATGTCACCCGCTCAGGTCGAGGCGATCGAGGACGCGACCCATCTGCTCGTCGACCAGCAGGACGTCACCCCGCTCGGACTGGCCTACCAGGCGATCGAGCTGTCGGCCGAAGAAGACCCGCTCGACGCCGCCCTGCGGCGGGTGTTGCGGGCGATGAAGGTCTGACCGTGACGATCGTCTACCTCGACGTCGATGACGAGATCACCTCCGCGGCCAGCCGGATCCGCGCTGCCGAGGGGGCACGGGTCGCCCTCGTCCTGCCCGCCGGGTCCCGGCTGGGCACGTCACGGATGAACTTCCGGCTCCTGGCCCGGGAGGCCCAGGTGCACGGCCGGCAGCTGGCGATCGTCAGTCCCGAGGCGCCGACCCGGGCTCTGGCCGCCTCGGCCGGGCTGGTGGTCCATGCCAGCGTCCTGGACTACGAGGCCGCCCTCGAGACGGCGGGTGACGCTGACTCGTCGAGATCCGTGCCGGCGCCCGAGGCC
>JAKAHU010000025.1 GCA_021825385.1 Chloroflexota bacterium
CAGGTACTCCACCTCAATCGGCCCGTCGAGCCGGGCGATCGCCCGGAACGTCCGCGCGGACCCGTCCTCGTCCGATCGGGCGGTGACCGTGACGACCTGGCGCGGGGCCAGGTCCGCGATCCCGGCGATCGTGTACGCCTCGCGGCCGGTGAGGCCCAGCGACGCGGCGCTCTCGCCCGGCAGGAACTGGAGGGGCAGGACGCCCATCCCCACCAGGTTGGAGCGGTGGATGCGCTCGTAGCTCTCGGCGATGACGGCCCGGATGCCGAGGAGCGTGGTGCCCTTGGCGGCCCAGTCGCGCGACGAGCCGGACCCGTACTCCTTGCCGGCGATGACCAGGCACGGCGTGCCGGCTGCCTGGTACGCCATGGCGGCGTCGTAGATGAACGACTCGGCGCCGTCCGGCAGGTGGACCGTGTACGGGCCCTCCTTGCCCTCGACGAGCCGGTTCCGGAGGCGGATGTTGCCGAACGTGCCGCGCATCATCACCTCGTGATGGCCGCGGCGGGCGCCGTACTGGTTGAAGTCCACGGGCGCCACGCCGTGCGCCTGGAGCCACTGGCCGGCGGGGGACCAGGCCGCGATCGAGCCCGCGGGGCTGATGTGGTCCGTGGTCACCGAGTCGCCCAGGAGCGCCAGCACGCGCGCCCCGACGATGTCGGAGAGCGGCGCGGGCTCGGGCGTGAGGCCCTGGAAGAACGGCGGGTTGGCGATGTACGTGGAGGCCCCGTCCCAGGCGTACCGGTCCCCCTCGGGGATCGCGATGGCGCGCCAGCGCTCGTCGCCCTCGAAGACCGTCGCGTACGTCTGCCGGAACAGCTCGGCGTCGATCGTGGCGCCCACAACCTCGCGGACCTGCGCCTGCGTGGGCCAGATCTCGGCGAGCATCACGGGCTGGCCGTCGGCGCCGATGCCGAGCGGCTCGGACGTGAGGTCCACGTCCACGCGGCCGGCGAGGGCGAACGCGACCACGAGCGGCGGCGAGGCGAGGTACGCGGCCCGGACAAGCGGGTGGACGCGTCCCTCGAAGTTGCGGTTGCCCGACAGGACCGCCGCCACGACGAGCCTGTCGTCCTCGATCGCCTTGGCGACCGGCTCGTCGAGCGGGCCGGAGTTGCCGATGCAGGTGGTGCAGCCGTAGCCGGCCAGGGCGAAGCCGAGCTCCGCGAGCGGCTCCATCAGGCCGGCGCGGGCGAGATACCCGGTGACGGCCCGAGAGCCCGGGGCGAGCGACGTCTTGACCGACGGGCCGACGGTGAGGCCCCTGGCGACCGCGTTGCGGGCGACCAGGCCGGCACCCACCATGACCATCGGGTTCGAGGTGTTCGTGCACGACGTGATGGCGGCGATGGCCACCGAGCCGTGGCCGACCTCGGTGCGCTCGCCTCGCGCCTCGATGGTGCGGCGCGGCACGCCCACGGTCTCCGGGTAGGCCGACCGGAAGTTGTCGCCCACCTTGGACAGCGCGACGCGGTCCTGGGGGCGGCGCGGCCCGGCCAGCGACGGCTCCACCGTGGCCAGGTCCAGGTCCAGGAGGGCGTCGAACTCGGGAACCGAGCCGGGCTCGCGCCACAGGCCCTGGGCCTTCGCGTACCGCTCCACGAGGTCCACGCGCTCGGCCGGGCGTCCGGTGAGGCGCAGGTAGGCGAGCGTCTCGGCGTCGATGGGGAACAGCGTGGCCGTGGCCCCGAACTCGGGGCTCATGTTCGCGATGGTCGCCCGATCCGCGAGCGGCAGCCCCGCGAGCCCGTCGCCGGCGAACTCGACGAACGTCCCGACCACGCCGAACTTGCGCAGCATCTCGGTGATGACGAGCACGAGGTCCGTGGCGGTGGTGGCCGGCGGCAGCTCGCCGGACAGGCGCACGCCCACGATCCGCGGCAGCTGCTGGTAGAGCGGCTGGCCAAGCAGGACGGCCTCGGCCTCGATCCCGCCCACGCCGTAGCCCAGCACGCCCAGGCCGTTGATCATGGTGGTGTGCGAGTCCGTCCCGACCAGGGTGTCCGGGAAGGCCACGCGCCCGCCGCCGTCGGCGCGGTCGGCGACCACGGTGGCGAGGTACTCGAGGTTGACCTGGTGGATGATGCCGGTGCCCGGCGGCACGACCCGGAGGTCGCGGAACGCCGTCTGCGCCCAGCGCAGCAGCTGGTACCGCTCGCCGTTTCGCTCGTACTCCCGCTCCACGTTGAACGCGAACGACCCGGCGCCGCCCCAGGCGTCGATCTGGACCGAGTGGTCGATCACCAGGTCCGCCGGCACGAGCGGATTGACGCGCGCCGGATCCCCGCCGAGAGCGGCCATCGCGTCGCGCATCGCCGCCAGGTCAACGACGGCCGGCACGCCCGTGAAGTCCTGGAGGACCACCCGCGAGGGCATGAACGGGACCTCTGCGTCGGCCGCCGAGGCACCGGGCCGCCAGCCCGCGAGAATGACCACGTCGTCCTCGCGGACGATGCCGCCGCCAGCGTGGCGGAGCGCGTTCTCGAGCAGGATCTTGAGGGTCATCGGGGCGCGGCCGGGGTCCACGCCCAGGGTGAGCCCAGCGCGGGTCAGCGCGTCCAGCCGGTAGAGGTCGGGAAGTCCGGCGCCGAGCGAGGCGCGGGCGCCGAAGGCGTTGGAGACGGGCATGCTCAGATCTCCGCTGTGGGGACCGGGCGATGAGGGTGCGCCCTCGAACCGCTCGCTACACTCGACGCATGGCAGTGTACCGCTGGCGCATCGGGCCGCATTCCCGGCGATGAAGGCCTGGGACGAGATGGAGGCCGCCGCGCGCCGCGCCCGGGCGGAGCGCATGGCCGAGCACGAGGCGGCGCTCGACGAGCTCGAGGCCGGGGGGATCGACCTGAACCCGGCGCCGGGCGGCACGCATCGCCACGGCGACCTCGAGCACGCCTCCGACCACGCCCACCCGCACGCCCGCTCCGGGCCCGGGGAGCGGCCGGTCGTGGGGATCGTCGGCGCCGGGCCCGTGGGCCTGACGCTGGGCGTCGCGCTGTCGCGCGCGGGCTGGCCCGTGGGTGCCGTGGCGTCACGCGATGCCGGCCGGAGGGAGCGCTTCCGCGAGCGCGTCCCGGGAGCCCGCGCGTTCGCCGACGCGACGGCGCTCGTTGACGAGGCGGAGCTGATCCTCCTCGCCGTCCCCGACGACGCCATCGCGCCCATAGCCGGCACGCTCCGCCTGTACGCGGGCCAGGCGATCGCCCACACCAGCGGCCTGCTCGGCGCGGACGTGCTGGCCCCGGCCCTCGCCGCCGGCACGCAGGCAGGCGCCTTCCACCCGCTCGTCGCCTTCGCGGACCTCGAGCGAGCGCTGGCCGCGCTCCCCGGCGCCACGATCGCCATCGAGGGCGACGACGACCTGGCAGCGCACCTCGCGGACATGGCCGAGGCGATCGGCGGCTCGCCCGTCCGGCTCGCCCCGGGCTCCAAGCCCGCCTACCACGCGGCGGCTGTCCTCTCGGCCGGGGGCGTGGTCGCCCTGCTGGACACCATCCGAGAGGTGGCGCGCGCGCTCGGGCTCGAGGAGGCCGGCGCGCTGCGGATCTTCGTGCCGCTGGTCGAGCAGGCCGTCGCCAACGCGCTGGCCCTCGGCGTCGAGTCCGCGCTCACCGGCCCGGCCACCCGCGGCGACGCCGGCACCGTCAGGGCGCACCTGTCAGCGCTCGCGTCGTCGGCCCCCGACGCCCTCCCCGTCTACCGGGCGCTGCTGGAGCGCGACATCGCGATCGCCACCAGGCGTGGCGCCCTGTCACCGGATGCGACCGAACGCCTCCGCACCGCACTTGCGGGGGGCTCCTGACGCGATACGATCAGACCATGCAGCACAGTCTCGCCGCCCTCCGCGGGGCATGGCCCGCTCGGTATGCCCACGCGACCCCCCGGGCTCGCGAGCGTCGCCTCGGGCTCGGCACCGGGCCGCGCTTCCAGCCGGCCCCGTCGAGGCGGACCGTCCTGCGGCACGCGGAGATCGGGCCCCTCGCCGAGCTGCGCGCCGCGTGGCGCGCCCCGGTGATCGAAGCGGACCGCGCGCGCGGCCTCGTCCGGCCGTCGGGGTCCGCCGGGATGTCCTGGACCAGCCCCGGCCGCGGGGCCGGACCTCACCGTCCGTCCCTGGCCCCCGCGTGGCGCGCCTGAGGCAGGGGACCGCCACCTCGGCGGGCGGAATCGTCATCCGGCTCTCCGAGGGCGCGCCGCAGCTGGTGGTCGGCCGCCGCAAGCGCGAGCGGGACGGGGTCACCTGGACACTCCCCAAGGGGACGCCCAACCCGGGCGAGACCACCGAGGAGACGGCGCTCCGTGAGGTGACCGAGGAGACCGGCCTGCTGGTCCGGATCGTCCGGCCGTTCGATTCCATCGCCTACACGTTCGTCCAGAGCCGGACGCGCATCCACAAGACCGTGCACTACTTCCTGATGGCGCCCATCGGGGGCGACCTCGCGCGCCATGACCACGAGTTCGACGAGGTGCGCTGGGTCGGATTCGACGACGCCGCCGCGCTACTCACCTTCGAGACCGAGCGGGCGCTTGTCGCCCGAGCAGGCGCCGCAGCGGCCGGCGGGCCGTTCCCCGGCGCCGGCCAATCACAGGAGACCCCGGACGCATGACTGACAGCCCCACCCCCGCGCCGCAGCCCACCCCGCTCCTGGATCGCCACGAGGCGCTCGGCGCCAAGATCGTGGACTTCGCCGGCTGGCTGATGCCCATCCAGTACGCCGGGATCCTCGAGGAGCACCGGGCCACGCGCTCGGCCGCCGGCCTGTTCGACCTGTCGCACATGGGCGAGCTCGTGGTGGAGGGCCCCGAGGCGGGCGCCGCCCTCGCCGCCGCCCTGGTGACCGACCCGCCCTCGCTCGCGGTCGGCCGGGCCCACTACTCCATGATCTGCGGCGAGGACGGCGGCCTGCTGGACGACCTGATCGTCTACCGCCTCGGCCAGGACCGCTTCATGGTGGTCGCGAACGCCTCGAACGCCCGGACCGTGTCGGACGCGCTGGCCCACCGGCTCGACGGCTTCAAGGCCGTGCTTGACGACCGCTCGCTGGCCACCGGCCTCGTGGCGGTCCAGGGCCCGCGGTCGCTGGACATCCTGCGCCCGCTCGCGGGCATCGACCCCGCCTCCATCCACTACTACGGCATCGCCGAGGGCACGGTGGCCGGCGTCCCGGCGATGGTCGCGCGGACCGGCTACACGGGCGAGGACGGCTTCGAGGTCTTCGTGGACGTGGCTCGCGTGCACGAGGTCTGGGACGCCCTGTTCGCGGCAGGGCAGCCCCATGGCCTGGTGGCGGTCGGGCTCGGCGCCCGAGACACGCTCCGCCTGGAGGCGGGCATGCCCCTGTACGGCAACGAGCTGGACCGGGCCACGAACCCCTACGAGGCCAGCCTCGGCCGCGTCGTGAAGCTCGGCAAGCCCGGCCCGTTCGTCGGGCGCGAGGCGCTCGAGCAGGTGGCTCGGGCCGGCACGGCGCGACGCCTGGTCGGGCTCGTCCTGCGCGAGCGCGGGATCGCCCGCCACGGGTACCCCGTGCTGGTGGACGGCGTCGCGGCTGGCACGGTCACCTCGGGCACCATGTCGCCCACCCTGGGCAAGGCCATCGCCATGGCCTACGTGCCCACGCCGCAGGCCGAAATCGGTACGATGGTTGCGATTGAGATCCGCGGTGCCTCGGTCCCCGCCGAGGTCGTGCCGCTGCCGTTCTACAAGCGCCCGAGCTGATCTCCCGGCGCCAATCTCCCGCCCCGCCCCGGCGCGCCCCAGCGCGCGCTCGGGACGCACTGCCAACAAGGAGCGCTACCTGATGGTCCCGGCTGATCTGCGTTTCACCAAGGAGCACGAGTGGGTTCGCGTCGAGGGCGACGAGGCCGTCGTGGGCATCACGGAGTTCGCGGCCCACCAGCTGGGCGACGTGGTCTTCGTGGAGCTGCCCGCCGTCGGGCGCGCGCTCGCGCAGCACGCGACCTTCGGCGTGGTCGAGTCGGTCAAGGCGGTGTCGGACCTGTTCGCCCCCGTGTCGGGCGACGTGGTCGCCGCGAACGACGCCCTCGGCGGCCAGCCGGAGCTGGTCAACTCGGACCCGTACGGCGAGGGCTGGATGCTCCGCGTCAAGCTGGCCGACGCCGCGCAGGTGGACGGGCTGCTTGACGCCGCCGCCTACGAGCAGCTGACGGCCGAGGCCTGAGATGCCCTACGGTCCGCACGGCGCGGATGACCGGGCGCGAATGCTGGAGACGATCGGCGTCGACTCGGTTGACCGGCTCTTCGACGACATCCCCGAGGCGCTCCGCGCCGGCCCGCTCCGCCTTGACCCGCCCGAGCCCGAGCTCGAGCTCTCCGCTCGCCTGACGGGCCTCGCCGCCCGGAACCGGACGGACCTCGCGAGCTTCCTCGGCGCCGGCGCCTATCGCCACTGGACCCCGGCCGCCGTGGACCAGATGCTGATCCGGGGCGAGTGGTACACGGCCTACACGCCGTACCAGCCCGAGATCAGCCAGGGGACGCTCCAGTCCATCTACGAGTACCAGAGCCTCCTCGCCGAGCTGACGGCGATGGACGTGGTCTCCGCGTCGCACTACGACGGCGGGGCCGCGACGGCCGAGGCCGCCCTGATGACGTGCCGCGCCACCGGCCGCGGGCGGATCCTGGCGTCACGCGGCGTCCACCCGCACTATCGCCAGACGCTGCAGACCTACGCCGACGGCGCTGGCCTGCGGGTGGACGACGTCCCCCTGAACGCGGAGGGCACCACCGACCTGGCGGCGCTCGAGGCGATGCTGGGCGACGGGACCCCCGTGGCCGGCGTCCTGGCGGCGAGCCCGAACCTGCTCGGCCTGATCGAGGACCTGCACCGGGTGGGCGAGCTCGCCCATCGGGCGGGCGCGCTGTTCGTGCACGTGATCGAGCCCGTGTCGCTGGCCGTGCTCGCGACGCCCGGCGAGACCGGCGCCGACATCGCCTGCGGCGAGGGCCAGCCGCTCGGCATCCCGCTCCAGTACGGCGGGCCGTACCTGGGCATCGTGGCGTGCAAGGAGCCGCTGGTCCGCCAGATCCCGGGCCGGCTGGTTGGCCTGACGCGGGACGTCGACGGCAAGCGCGCGTTCGTGATGACGATGCGCGCCCGCGAGCAGGACATCCGCCGCGAGCGCGCGGCGTCCAACATCTGCACCAACCAGGCGCTGCTCGCGCTGGCCGCGGCCATCTACCTCGCCGCGATCGGGCCTCACGGGCTCCGCGACGTGGCGGCCGTGGGTGCCCAGCGGGCGTCGGAGCTCGAGTCGGCCCTGGCCGCGGCAGGGGCGCCGCGACTCCACGCCGGCCCGTATCTCAACGAGTTCGCTGTCCGCGTCCCCAACGCCAGGGCGGTTCACGCCCGGCTGCTCGATCGCGGCGTCCTCGCCGGGATCCCGCTCGCGGACCTGGTCCCGGACGACCCGTCGCTCGCCGACGGGCTGCTGGTGTGCGCGACCGAGGTCACCACGCCGGCCGAGATCGCCGCCTTCGCGGATGCGCTCCGCGCCGAGCTGGCGGGAGGTGTCGCGTGAGCGTCGTCGGCGAGAAGCTCCAGCCCACGATCTTCGAGCTGTCGCGGCCCGGTCGCGGCGGCGGCAAGATCCCGCACCCGGCCCCCGGTGCCCTGGACCGGATTCCGGCCTCGGCGCGTCGCGCCACCCCGGCGGCACTGCCGGAGCTGGCGGAGCCCGAGGTGGTCCGCCACTTCGTGAACCTGTCGGCGCTCAACTACTCGGTGGACACGGGCTTCTACCCGCTGGGCTCGTGCACCATGAAGTACAACCCCAAGCTCAACGAGTGGGCCGCGCGCCTGCCGGGGTTCGCCGGGCTCCACCCGCTGGCCCCCGACGCAGCCGCCCAGGGCACGCTCCAGATGCTGTGGGAGCTCGAGGCCATGCTGGCCGAGGTCAGCGGCATGGCCGCGGTGACGCTCCAGCCTGCCGCCGGCGCCCAGGGCGAGCTGACCGGCATCCTGATGGTGAGGGCGTACCACCGCTCGCGGGGCGACCTCGAGCGGACGGAGGTCCTGGTCCCGGACTCCAGCCACGGCACCAACCCGGCGACGGCCTCGATGGCCGGCTTCAAGACGGTCACGATCCCGTCCGCCCCGGACGGCGGCGTGGACGTGGACGCCTTCCGGGCCGCCCTCGGCCCGAGGACCGCGGCGATCATGATCACCAACCCGTCCACGCTGGGCCTGTTCGAGGCCCGGGTGGGGGAGCTCCTCCAGGCCACGCACGCCGCCGGCGCGCTCGCCTACATGGACGGTGCGAACCTCAACGCGATCCTCGGCCGCTTCCGGCCGGGCGAGGCCGGGTTCGACGTGATGCACTTCAACGTCCACAAGACGTTCAGCACGCCGCACGGCGGCGGCGGCCCCGGCGCCGGGCCCGTCGGTGTCCGCGAGGTGCTGGTGCCGTTCCTGCCCGGCCCGCGCGTGGTGCGCGAGGCGGACGGCTCGTTCCGCCTGGAGCGGAACGGGGAGCGCCCGACCTCGATCGGCCGGGTCCGCAGCTTCTTCGGCAGCACCGGCGTCCTCGTCCGCGCGTACGCCTACCTGCGGGCGCACGGCACCGCGCTGCGCGAGGTGAGCGACGACGCGGTCCTCGCGGCGAACTACATGAAGGCGCGTCTCGCCGGCACGTACCACGTGCCCTTCGAGCGGGCCTGCAAGCACGAGTTCGTGGCGTCCGCGTCCGAGATCAAGCACCGGACCGGCGTCCGCACCCTCGACATCGCGAAGCGGCTGATCGACAAGGGGTACCACCCGCCGACGATCTACTTCCCGCTCACGGTCGAGGAGGGGATGCTCATCGAGCCGACCGAGACGGAGTCGCTCGAGACCATCGACCGCTTCGTGGACGCGCTGATCGAGATCGCCCACGAGGCGGAGACGGACCCGGAGATCGTCACCTCGGCCCCTCACGACGCCCCAGTTCGCCGCCTCGACGAGGCGACGGCCGCCCGCCAGCCGAACCTGCGCTGGCGAGGCATGACCGGCGCGGAGCGCCCCTGCGGCAGCTGACGCCGACCGACGTCGAGTCCCCGGGCCGCGCGTCGGCCCGGGACGGCGCCAGAAGTTTGAGACGGCGTTTTGCCCGCACCTATAATGCCGCCACGCCCATGCGGAGGCGGGGGCTCCCGTCTGCGCGTGAGAACAGGCGCCCCGTATGAGGCTCGGCAGCCACTGCCGGCCCAGGGGTCGGCAGGAACCAGGAGGAGGAAGGTCGATGACGTTGAGAAGGCGGTATCTCGGCCTGCTCGGCGCGTTCGCCATCGTGGTGTCTGCCTGCGGCAGCTCCACGGCGTCGCCGGCGGCCAGCACTGCCCCGTCCACGGCGGCGTCCACGGCGCCGTCCACGGCGCCGTCGGCGTCCGCCGCGGCGGCGTCCGGTGACCTCAAGATGGTCATGGACGCGGAGCCGACGTACTTCTCGCTCGCGTACACGGACCTGCCGACGAGCTACATCGTCGGGCAGATCTACACGGGCATGTACCGCGTCAACAACAAGCTCGCGGTCGTCCCGGACATGGCGACGGACCTGCCGCAGGTCAGCGCCGACGGCCTCACCTGGACCATCAAGCTCAAGAGCGGCATCAAGTGGCAGGACGGCTCGGACTTCACGTCGGCTGACGTCAAGTTCACGTTCGACCTGGCCGCGTCGAAGAACTGCACCTTCATCCCGAGCTTCTGCTCGGACATCCAGACGAACGTCGCCTCAGTCGCGGCGCCGGATCCGCAGACCGTGGTCTTCACCCTGAAGGCCAAGTTCGCGCCCTTCCTGGTGACGGACCTGCCGACGCCGATCATGCCGCAGGCGGCGGTCATGGCGTCGTTCGCGAAGTTCCAGAGCGGGACGGCTAACACCGACGCTGCGGCGATCAAGACGCTGTACGAGAAGATCTCGACCGCAACGACGGACAAGGCCTGCGACGGCTCCGCCACCCAGCCGAGCACCTGCGACTACGCCACCTACGTCACCGACATGGAGACGGCGCTGACGGGCGCAGGCGTGCAGCTGGTCGGCCAGCTGGACAAGAACCTCTACGTGAAGGCCGACGGGACCCCGGACAACTCCGCCTACGGGCAGGCGCTGTTCAACGGCCTGACTGACCTCAACACCACGCTGCAGTCGCAGCAGACCGACCAGGTCGCCGCCGCCTTCCGTCTGCTGGACTTCCAGCAGCACCCGATCGGCACCGGCCCCTACTCGTTCGTGAGCTACCAGACCGGGCAGTCCGTCCAGCTGAAGGCCAACCCGAACTACTACGCCGGCCCCGTCGCGCCGGCCAACTTCTACTACCCGATCATCAAGGACTCCGCGTCCGGCGCGGCCGCCCTCCAGAAGGGTGACGTCAACTGGCTGTACGCGGTCGTCTCGGACGCGCTGACGGCGCTCCAGAACGACCCGAACCTCCAGATCGCCAGCTACGCGGACTTCGGCTACTACTTCATCGCGTTCAACCTGCGCCCGGGCCACATCTACAGCGACCCGAACCTGCGCCAGGCGTTCACCATGTGCATCGACCACGACGCCACCGTCGCGCAGGCCACGGACGGCCAGGGCGTGCCGGTCTACGCGAACGTGCCGCCGGCTTCGTGGGCCTTCGACCCGAACGTGCCCAAGTACACGCTCGACGTGGCCAAGGCCAAGTCGCTGATCGAGTCCTCCGGCTGGACGCTCGGCTCGGACGGCATCTACGCCAAGGGCGGCCAGCGCCTGTCCACCACGCTGTACGTCCGCTCGGGCAAGCAGCAGCGCATCAACTTCGCGAACCTCGCGGCCGACCAGCTCAAGCAGTGCGGCATCGAGATCAAGGTGGATCCGGCCGACTTCTCGACCGTCCTCCTGCCGCTCCTGTCGTACCCCAACAAGTTCGACACGTACCTCGGCGGCTGGTCCACGGCCCTCGATCCTGACGACAGCTCGATCTTCGGCTGCGACCAGATCGTGACCAAGACCAACCCGGACGCCAACAACTTCGTCGGCTGGTGCAACAAGCAGGCTGACGCGCTGCTCACCCAGGGTCGCCAGACGACGGACCAGGCGCAGCGCAAGACGATCTACGCCCAGTTCCAGACGATCGTCCACAACGATGTCCCGTACTACTTCCTGTGGGCGGACAAGGGCTACGCGGCCCTGTCCAAGGCGATCACCGGCGGCACGAACTCCGTTGTGACCGACGGCACGATCGACCTGACGAGCCCGCTCTACTACTGGAACAGCGACACCTGGAAGGTCGCCGCCCAGTAAGCCGCAAGCGCGTCCCACGCGCGTGACGAATCCGTCCGGGGCGGGCTGCGAGGCCCGCCCCGGACGTGCCGCACCTGCGCCCCTCCCCCTTGACCGGCCGCTCCCAAGCGGCAGCCTGGGCCGGACACTGCGTTTAGCGAGGCATCGAAGTCGATGGTGACCTACATCGTCCGGCGCCTGATCCAGGCCATCCCGATTGTCATCGGGATCTCGGTCATCTCATTCGCGATCGTGTACCTGACGCCTGGCTCGCCCATCGACAAGTTCCGCACGGGACGGGTCAGCCCCCAGACGATCGCGAACCTCATCCGCGTCTACGGGCTCGACCAGCCGCTGCCGGTGCAGTTCGTGAACTGGTTCACGCACTTCTGGTCGTTCCCGTTCAACAGCACGGCCTGGGGCTACAGCTTCACCGACGGGCTCCCCGTCCGGGACAAGATCTTCGGACGCGCCCCGAGCACGCTGCTGCTGATGGGCACGTCGCTGGTCGTGTCGATGACGCTCGCGATCCCGATCGGGATCCTGCAGGCGGTCAAGCAGTACAGCTGGGCCGACCGGATCATCACCACCTTCGAGACCATCGGCTACGCGATGCCGACCTTCTGGCTGGGCCTGATCCTCAAGCAGTTCTTCTCGGTCCAGCTCAAGTGGCTCCCGCTGTACGGGCAGAACACGCTCGGCAAGCAGGGGGACATCCCCGACATGATCGCCCACCTGATCCTGCCCGTGTCCACGCTCGCGGTCGTGTCGGTGGCCGGCTGGAGCCGCTACATGCGCGCCTCGATGCTCGAGGTGATGCGCCAGGACTACGTGCGCACGGCCCGCGCCAAGGGTCTTGGCCCCGCCCGCGTCATCGGTCGCCACGCCCTGCGCAACGCGCTCATCCCGATCGTGACCCTCCTCGGGCTGACCGTGCCCACGCTGCTGTCAGGCGCCGCGATCACGGAGACCGTGTTCTCGTGGCCCGGCCTCGGCTGGCTCGGCGTGCAGGCCGTCGGCGACCGCGACTACCCGGTCGTGCTGGCCGTGACCATGATCGGCGGCATGATGGTGATCCTCGGCAACCTCTTGGCCGACGTCCTGTACGGGGTCGTCGATCCACGGATCCACTATTAGGAGGGCAAGATCCGTGGCGAGCTCGGAGAGCATCCGCTCCGGGGCGGCCGGCCCCACCAGCACCTCGACCGACACGGACGAGGTTGACCTCGTCGCCGTCCAGACCTACTGGCAGCTGGTTCGCCGGCGCTTCCTGCGCAACCGCACCGCGGTGGTCGGGCTGGTGCTGCTGGCGGTCCTCGTGTTCTCGGCGATCGTGTTCCCGATGGTGAGCGGCGACGCGTGGTACAGGACCAGCCTGGTCCACCACCCGACGGATCCCGTCTCGATCAACGCCCCGCTGGGCTACGACAACCTCGGCCGGAACATCTTCTTCCGCCTGATGAAAGGCCTCCAGACCTCGCTGATCATCGGCTTCTTCGCCGTCCTGATCATCACGCTCATCGGCACCACGTTCGGCTCGATCTCGGGTTACGCCGGCGGCCTGACGGACAACGTGATGATGCGCGTCGTGGACATCGTGCTGTCGCTGCCGGGCTTCTTCCTGATCCTGATGCTGGTCGCGTTCATCGGCGGGATCGTGCCGCCGATGATGGTGATCATCATCGCCATCGGCATCACGGGCTGGACCACCGCTGCCCGGCTCGTGCGGGCGGAGTTCCTGCGCCTGCGCGAGTCGGACTTCGTGCAGGCGGCCAAGGCGCTCGGCGCCAGCGACTCGCGGATCATCATCCGCCACATGGTCCCGTCCGCCATGGCGCCGGTCCTCGTGGCGGCGACCCTCGGCATCGCCGATGCGGTGGTGACCGAGGCCGCGCTGTCATTCCTCGGCTACGGGATCCGCGACCCAGACGCGAGCCTCGGCAACATGCTCACCGCGGCGCAGGACTACTTCTACCGCCAGCCGCTGTGGATCTACTACCCCGGGATCACGCTGATCCTCGTCGTTCTCGCCGCCAGCTTCGTCGGCGACGGCTTGCGGGACGCGCTCGACCCGCGCCAGAAGCTCGAGGCCTAGCCGATGGCGCTCATGAGGGGCGAGCAGGAGGCCCTGCTCGAGGTCGCGGACCTCCGCACCCACTTCGCGACGGCCGACGGGCTGGTGCGGGCGGTGGACGGGGTCAGCCTGCGGATCCGCCAGGGCAGGACGCTCGGGGTGGTGGGCGAGTCGGGCTGCGGGAAGAGCATCACCGCGCTGTCGATCATGCGGCTCATCGAGCGACCGGGGCGCATCGTGAGCGGGTCCATCACGTTTGACGGCCAGGACCTGCTGCGCCTGCCCGAGGACGAGATGCGCAACATCCGCGGCAACGAGATCTCGATGATCTTCCAGGAGCCGATGACCTCGCTGAACCCGGTCTACACGTGCGGCGACCAGATCGCCGAGGCCGTGTCCCGCCACGGCAGCCTGACCAAGCGGGAGGCGATGGGCCGGGCGGTGGAGATGCTGGAGCAAGTGGGCATTCCGGACCCCAAGCGGCGGGCGGGCGAGCATCCCCACCAGCTCTCGGGCGGCATGCGCCAGCGCGTGATGATCGCCATGGCCCTGTCCACCAACCCGCAGCTCCTGATCGCCGACGAGCCCACGACCGCGCTGGACGTGACGATCCAAGCCCAGATCCTGGAGCTGATGAAGGCCCTGCGCGAGAAGAACCGCATGGCGATCATGCTCATCACCCACGACTTGGGCGTCGTCGCGGAGATGTCAGACGACGTATCGGTGATGTACGCGGGCAAGGTGGTCGAGTCCTCCGACGCCATCACCGTCTACGACCATCCCCACCACCCGTACACGAAGGGCCTGCTGGCGTCCATCCCGCGCATGGGCGAGAAGCGCGAGCGGCTCGATGTCATCCGGGGCGTCGTGCCCAACCCGCTGAACCTTCCGTCGGGCTGCCTGTTCAAGCGTCGCTGCCCGTATGCGATGCCCATCTGCGACAACCAGCCGCCGCTGCGCCAGGTCTCCGAGGGCCACGTCTCCCGTTGCTGGCTCGCCCCGGACGGCGGCCTGCCCGAGCTCGGCGAGGCCCCGAGCGCCGCCGAGGCCGAGGCCGCGGCCCTGACCCTGACGGTGGCGAACCCGTGACCGAGACGCGCACTCCCAACACCCTCACCCCGCCCTCCGTCCCCGGGCCGGCGGGCGCCGCCGCGGCGGACACGCTGCTCCGCGTGGACAACCTGGTCAAGCACTTCGAGATCCGGGGCGGCCTGCTCGGCGTTTCCCGCGTCGGCGCCGTGAAGGCCGTGGACGGCGTCAGCTTCAGCGTCAGGCGCGGCGAGGCGCTCGGGCTCGTCGGCGAATCGGGCTGCGGCAAGACGACGCTCGGCAAGGTCATTCTCCGGCTGATCCCGGCAACGTCAGGACGCGTGGAGCTGAACGGGCAGGTCCTGTTCGACATTCCCGCCCGGGGCGAGCCGCACCGCCGGCCCGTCTACGCGGGCAAGGAGGTGATGAAGAGGGTCCGCCAGAACATGCAGGTCGTGTTCCAGGATCCGTACGCCAGCCTCAACCCGCGCATGAGCGTGGGCGAGCTCGTCGGCGAGGGCCCGCTCGTCCACGGCATGACCGACAAGAAGGAGCGCGAGGCGCTCGTCCGTGACATGCTGAGCCGGGTGGGGCTCAACCAGAGCCACATCCACCGCTACCCGCACGAGTTCTCCGGCGGTCAGCGGCAGCGCATCGGCATCGCCCGGGCCCTCGCCCTGCACCCCGCCTTCATCGTGTGCGACGAGCCGGTGTCCGCCCTCGACGTGTCGATCCAGAGCCAGGTGCTCAACCTGCTCAACGACCTCCAGGCCGAGATGGGCCTGACGTACCTGTTCATCGCCCACAACCTCGCCGTCGTCGAGCACATCAGCGACCGGGTGGGCGTGATGTACCTGGGCAAGCTCGTCGAGATGGCGAACGTGGACGACATCTACGCCAACCCGCGGCACCCCTACACCGTGGCACTGCTGTCCGCGGTTCCCGAGCCGGACCCCCACCGGCGCAAGAAGCGGATCATCCTCAAGGGCGACATCCCGTCGCCGGCGAACCCGCCGTCCGGCTGCCGGTTCCACACCCGGTGCTGGCTGCGCGAGCAGCTCGGCCGCCCGGAGCGCTGCACCACGGAGGAGCCCGTGCTGCGGGCTCTCGGCAGCGGCCAGGAGTCGGCTTGCCACTTCGCCGAGGAGATCAGCCCGGCGGCGGTCGCGAGCGCCGTGGCGTCGTCAGGGCCGACGGTGATCCCCGAGCCCTAGCATCGGGCCCCCAACGACGGGCCGCTGGACCTCTGTGCGGCCCCGGCGATCTGCTATCCTCCCCGCCCATGGTCGGCCGAAGCCTCCGCGAGATCATCTGGGCCCGCCTCCGCCGGGACCGCGTCGCGATGATCTGTCTGGTCATCCTCGTGGTCTACTACCTGATCGGAATCCTGGGCCCGGTCGTGGCCGGCGTCTTGAACGACTCGCCGTACACGCTGCACCCTAACCTCATCAGCGACATCGGCGGCAAGCCGATCGCGGCGTACGGCGGGATCAGCGCGGCCCACCCGCTCGGCGTCGAGTGGGGGACCGGGCGCGACATCCTCGCCCAGCTTCTGTTCGGGCTGCGGATCTCGCTCGTGATCTCCACCGCGGCGACGTTCATGACCGTCGTGCTCGGGGTGGTGATCGGGATCGTCGCCGGCTACAGCCGCGGCGTCACCGACAACTTCCTCGGCCGCCTGATGGACCTCATCCTCGCGTTCCCGTTCCTGCTCATCGTGATGTCGCTTTCCGGCGTGCTCACCCAGCGGCTGACGCAGCTCGGGGTCCCGGAGGGCAACGCCTCGCGCATCCTGTACCTGATCCTGGTCATGAGCTTCTTCGGCTGGCCGTACCTCGCCCGCATCGTCCGGGGCCAGGTCCTGAGCCTGCGGGAGCGCGAGTTCGTCGAGGCATCCGTCGCCATGGGCGCCGGGCGGCGGCGGATCCTGTTCTCGGAGATCCTGCCCAACCTCTGGGCGCCGATCCTCGTCTACGCCACGCTGACGCTGCCCAACTACATCGGGCTCGAGGCCGCGCTGTCTTTCCTCGGGGTCGGCGTCCTGCCCCCGGACGTCACGTTCGGCTCGATGCTCGCCAACTCGGTCACCTATGTCAACGTGGTCCCGACCTACCTGTTCATCCCCGGGACCGCGCTGGTCATCCTGGTCGTCTCATTCAACCTGTTGGGTGACTCCCTCCGCGACGCGCTGGATCCGAAGGGAGTCCACTAGCCTTCGATCCTCCAAGTGGGGCGCGCACTCTGCGCACAAGTCTCGTACCTCGCGTGTAGGATCTTCGAAAGGCGTCCGGCCAACCGGCGCCCCTGACCTTGGAGGAGGAGTTTCCATGGGTGGTTTGACCATACGGTGGGCGCGCATCGCGTCGCTCGGCGCCGTGGTCGCGCTCGTGGCGGGAGCCTGCGGCGGGTCGTCAGCGACCTCCGCTCCGCCCGCCTCGACGGCGCCGAGCACCGGGGCCTCGACGGCGCCGAGCACCGGGGCCTCGACGGCGCCGAGCGCCGCGGCCGCCACGTCCGGCCCCAAGTCGGGCGGCACGGTGTACCTGCTGACCCAGGCGCAGCAGTTCGACCAGATCGACCCGCAGCGCGCGTACACCGGCGAGGACATGGCCTTCTTCCAGGCCACGATCTACCGGTCGCTCGAGGCGTACACGATCTCGCCGGACAACACCAAGGCGTCGCAGCTGACGCCGGACCTGGCGACCGACCTCGGCACCCCGAGCAACGGCGCCAAGACCTGGACCTTCACCCTGCGTGACGGCGTCACCTTCCAGGACGGCTCGCCCATCACGTGCGCCGACATCAAGTACGGCACCTCCCGGACGTTCGCAACGGACGTCATCTCCGGCGGCCCGACGTACGCCATCCAGTACCTCGACATCCCGAGCAACAAGGACGGCTCGTCGCAGTACCCCGGCCCCTACAAGGCGACCGCGGCCCAGCAGGCCCTGTTCGACAAGGCTGTGACCTGCTCCGCCGACAACAAGACGATCACGTTCAACCTCAATCAGCCGGTCGCTGACTTCAACTACACCGTGACCCTCGGCTTCTCGCCGGTCCCCAAGGCCGCCGACACGGGCGAGAGCTACGGCGTGGCGAAGCCGCCGGTCGCCTCCGGGCCGTATGAGGTCCAGAGCTACCAGACCGGCAACGGCGGCAAGATGATCCTCGTCCGGAACCCCAACTGGAGCCAGGCGAGCGACCCGTACCGCCATCCCTACCCGGACCAGTGGGAAGTCGACTTTGGGCTCGACCCGCAGGTCATGGACCAGCGGATGATCCAGAGCACGGGCAACGACCAGACCGCCCTCATGTACGGCGGGATCATGCCGCAGGACCTGGCCACGGTGTTCGTCGATCCGAACACGGCCCAGCCGCAGTACGCGGGCCGCGTCGTCAACGGCTTTGACCCGTACGCCCGGTACATCTGGATCAACGTCCAGAAGGTCACGAACCAGAAGATCCGCGAGGCCATGGCGGTCGCGCTCGACCGGGCGTCATACCGCAAGATCGCCGGCGGGGAGTTCGTGGGCGACCTCGCGGATGGCGTGATCAAGCCCAACCTGGGCATGGACTACGCCCCGACCAACATGTGGACGACGATGTTCGGCCAGGCGATCCCCGACGGGGGCGACCCGAACTTCGCCAAGCAGCTGATCAGCCAGTCCGGCGCCGCTGCGCCGACCCTCACCTTCAACTACGCGGACACGCCCACCTACGGCAAGATCGCGGCCTCGGTTCAGGCCTCGCTCCAGGCGGCCGGCTTCACGGTCAACCTGGCGCCGATCCCCTCCGGCAACTACTACAGCACCGTGTTCGACCCCAAGAAGGCGGGCGACTTCGGTATCGGCGGCTGGGGCGCTGACTGGCCGAACGCCTCGACTGTCATCCCGCCCCTGTTCACCGTGAAGGGCGGCTGGGACCTGTCCCAGGTCGACGACCCGACCTTCAATGCGGCTGTCGCCGCTGCGAACGCCGAGACCGACCGGCCCACCCAGGCCAAGGACTGGCAGGCGCTCAACACCCAGGCGATGCAGAAGGTGTGGGCCATCCCCACGCTGTTCGGCAAGGCGTCCCTGATCATGGGCAGCGGCCTGGCGACCACCACCGGCGCCAACGGCGGGCTCTACATCTGGGGTCCCTACGGGTCCAACCCGTACGGCGACGTCTACGTGAAGTAGCCGCCACCGAGCATCGCTAGCACGCGGACAAACCCGACCTCCGGGGGCGGCGGCGCCGCCCCCGGAGGTCGATCCCCCCACTAGGAAGAACAACCAAGCGTGGTCGCTTACACCATTCGCCGGCTCCTCTTGATGGTCGCGCTGCTGTTCGCGCTGACGGCCGCGGTGTTCTTCCTGTTCAACATGCTGCCCGGCGATCCGGCCCGGCTGACGTGCGGCAAGGCGTGCAGCCCCTCGGTCATCGAGGCGAACCGCCACCGCCTGGGCTACGACCAGCCCATCCTGACGCAGTACGGGCAGTTCCTCGGCGGCATCTTCTTCGGGCGGACCTTCTCGTCCGACTCCCCGCAGCCCATCGTGTGCAACGCGCCGTGCCTGGGCTACTCGTACTCGCGGCACCAGCAGGTGCTCACGATGATCCTCAACGCGGCACCGGTGACCTTCTGGCTTGCTGTCGGGGCATTCGTGGTCTGGATATCGATCTCGATCGTGCTGGGGATCTTCGCCGCGCTCAACCACGGGCGTTGGCCCGATCGCCTCGTGATGGGCATCTCCCTTGTGGGCTACTCCCTGCCGTCGTTCTTCATCGGCCTGCTGCTGATCTTCTTCGTGATCCTCAAATTCAACTGGCTGCCGTTCCCGGCCTATGTGTCGCCGTTTGTCAACCCAGTGGGATTCCTCAAGACGATGATCCTGCCGTGGATCGTCCTCGCGTTCCTGAACACGGCGTTCTACATGCGCCTCACCCGCAACCAGGTGCTGGAGACGTTCCACGAGGACTACGTGCGGACGGCCCGCGCCAAGGGGCTCCCAGAGCGGACCATCGTCGTGAAGCACGCCCTGCGGGCCGGCCTCACGCCGCTGGTGACGGCCGCCGGCATGGATCTCGCGGCCCTCCTGGGCGGCGCCGTGATCACGGAGAGCATCTTCAGCCTCCCCGGACTGGGGTCGCTGGCGGTCAACTCGGTGCTGCAGTCGGACCTGCCGCTGATCACGGGCATCACCCTGTTCTCGTCAACCCTCATCATCTTCGCCAACCTCGTGGTCGACCTGCTGTATGCGTTCCTCGATCCACGTGTGACCATCGCATGACGAGCCCCGCGCGGGCGGTCGAGCCGCCCCTGCTGTCCGTCAAGAACCTGTCGGTGGCCTTCCCGACTGAGGATGGCCTGGTGCAGGCGGTCGACGACGTGTCGTTCTCGGTCAATAAGGGGAAGACGCTCGCGATCGTGGGCGAGTCCGGGTCCGGCAAGAGCGTCACCGCACAGGCCATCATGGGCCTCATCGACCGCAAGGCCGCCAGGATGACGGGCGAGATCTGGCTCGACGGGCAGGAGCTGATCGGCCTCCCCGCCGATGAGATGCAGGCGCTGCGCGGGTCGCAGGTCGCCATGATCTTCCAGGACCCGATGTCCAGCCTCCACCCCTTCTACCGGGTTGGCGCCCAGATCACGGAGGCGATCTTCGCCCACCGCTCGGTCGGTGCCAAGGCGGCCCGGGCCGAGGCCCTGGAGATGCTGCAGCGCGTTGGGATCCCGGCGGCGGAACGGCGGATTGACGACTACCCGCACCAGCTGTCCGGTGGTATGCGGCAGCGCGTGATGATCGCGATGGCCCTGATCAACAAGCCCGCCCTGCTGATCGCCGATGAGCCGACCACCGCCCTGGACGTCACGGTTCAGGCACAGATCCTGGGCCTGATCGGCAGCCTGCAGAGCGAGTTCCAGATCACCGTGATCATGATCACGCATGACCTCGGCATCGTGGCCGACGTGGCCGATGACGTGGCGGTCATGTATGGCGGCCGGATCGTCGAGGTCGCTCCGACCGGCGTGCTCTACCACCAGCCGGAGATGCCGTACACGCTGGGTCTGCTCTCCTCGGTGCCGCGCATGGACCGCGACGTGTCCATGCGACTCGAGCCCATCCCCGGCAACCCGCCCTCGCCGATCCGACTGCCGCCCGGCTGCGTGTTCGCGCCGCGCTGCAAGTATGTGGACCGCGTGCCGGGCGGCGCCTGCGCGAGCACCCGCCCGGAACTACTCCACGCGGCGCCCGACCACCTCGTCCGCTGCCACCTGCCGAGCGAGGAGCGCCAGCAGATCGCGCAGGACCTGCTCCGCGTCCTGGCGGGAGGCGCGGCATGACGGCCGAGCGCGGCGACATCCTCAAGGTGACCGACCTGCGCACGTACTTCCCGGTCCGCTCCAGTGGCCTGATCCCGCATGTCATTGGCCAGGTGAAGGCCGTCGACGGCGTCAGCCTGCACATTGGGCCGGGTGAGACCCTCGGCCTGGTGGGCGAGAGCGGTTCTGGCAAGACGACGGTCGCGCGGTCGATCCTCCTGCTCGCCCATCCGACGGGCGGCACGATCGAGCTCGACGGGCAGGACATCACGCGGCTGGCGCCGAGTGCGCTGGTGCCGGTGCGCCGCAAGGCACAGATGATCTTCCAGGACCCGTACAACGCGCTGAACCCTCGCCACACGGTGGGGACGATCATCTCCGCGCCGTTCAAGATCCAGAAGGTGGTCCCGCCGGGCGGCGTCAAGGCGGCCGTCGCCGAGCTGATGGAGCGGGTCGGGCTGAACCCGGAGCACTACAACCGCTACCCGAACGAGTTCTCAGGCGGCCAGCGGCAGCGGATCGGGATCGCGCGCGCTATTGCGCTGCGGCCGAAGCTGATCGTGTGCGACGAGCCGGTCTCCGCCCTTGACGTGTCGATCCAGGCCCAGATCGTGAACCTGCTGCGCGACCTGCAGCAGGAGTTCGGGATCTCCTACCTGTTCGTCGCCCATGACCTCGCGGTGGTCCGCCAGATCTCCCACCGCGTGGCGGTCATGTACCTCGGCAAGATCATGGAGTCGGCGCCGCGGAAGACCATCTACACCGCGCCGCTGCACCCGTACACGCACTCCCTGCTGTCGGCGGTACCCATCCCGGACCCCAGCCTGCAGAAGCGGCGATCTCGGATCATGCTCGCAGGGGATCTGCCGAGCCCGATCAACCCGCCGTCGGGGTGCGTGTTCCGGACCCGTTGCTACCAAGCTCAGGAGCGGTGCGGCAGCGAGGTCCCGGCCCTAACCGAACTGGAGGACGGGCACTTCGTCGCCTGCCACTTCCCGGTCGCCAGACCGCCCGTGCAGATGCCCGTCCCTGCCGCGGTGCCGACGGCCTGACCTGGGCGCTGCGCGTCGGCCGGGCCCCCACGGGCGCGTTGGCCGGGTCGCCTCGTGCGCCCGCCGTTGCCGCGCCGGGGGAGATCACCACCCGTCTCCCGGCCGCTCCCCCTACGGCGCGGCCGTCGTGGGCGCGCCTGCCCCGGCGCCTGGGGGCGTCGGCGCGAACGGCGGCCCGGACGGACTCCCGGCGGCGGCGCCCGCTCCCGAGGGCGTCGGCGATGGCGCCGGCGAGGGGACGGGCAACGCGCCCGAGGCTGCGCCGAAGATCCCCGCGAATGCGGAAGAGGCGCCTGCGCCCAGGCTCAGGTGGACCGGGTCGGCCGGGTCGGCCATGGCCCGGAAGGTGGCCACGACGTCGGCGGCATCCAGCAGCAGCCCGTCGCCGGTGCGCGCCGTGCGCAGCCGGCAGGTCCAGACGGTTGCGTCGGCGTTCGGCGTGCATCCCGTGGCCAGGAGGGGCGTCGGGTCGAGTGAGCCCGGGGCGTAGCCGTAGAGGCCGTCGGTGACCAGCGCGCACAGGCGGATCGCGTCCGCCGAAGCCTGCATCCCGCACCAGCCGCCCGCCGGCGCCGCCGCCTGCTCGAACACGACTTGGCCGCGGTCGGCCGCAGTCATGGATCCCAGCGGGTCGGCGCCGAACGGCGAGGTGGCGGCGCCCTTGACGTCGGCCTGGAACACGGCCGCCCCGCCAGGGTGCACGAGCGGCGCCACCGGCACGCTGGTGCGGAGCGAGGTGGCGGCCGCCGCGTAGGCGGCCGCGCGGGTCGCGGGGTCGGCGCTCGACGCG
>JAKAHU010000257.1 GCA_021825385.1 Chloroflexota bacterium
CTGCCCGTCATGCATCGCCACTCCTTCTCCGTCGAGGCGAAGAAGAAGCTCTGGCGGCCCTGCCGGGAGGCACGGGCCCTGGGGCTCTGACGGCGCGCGCAGACGACGACCGAACGGGGCCTCCGGGCACGGAGGCTCCAGGGGCCGCGGACACCAGGCCGGTGACCGCGGCTCTTTGATTCGCTCGGCGACAGCCGGACGACGGACCTCCGACCGACGGCCCTCCAGCAGTGAGGGACGACACGATGGACACGATCATCTTCGGTACCGGAGGACTCGGACGGGCGCTCGCCGCGGCCCTCGTCGAGCGCGGGGAGCCGGCTCCCCGGCTGCTCGGCCGGCCGGCCCTCGGCCACCACCGGGCGAGCGATCTCCAGGCGGCCGAGGTCGTCTTCGAGGCCTCGCGCGGCGAGGCGGTCGTGCCGAACGTGGCGACGGCGCTGGCCGCGGGCTGCCGGCGCTTCGTCATCGCCACGACCGGCTGGGACGACGCCCGGCCGGCCGTCGATCAGGCCCTCCGGGCTCACGGCGCAGCGGCCGTCGCCGCTCCCAACTTCAGCCTGGGGGTCGTCCTCTTCAGCCGCCTGGTCGAGACCGCCACGGCCCTCTTCGGCGCGGTCGAGGCGTTCGATCCGTATCTCGTCGAGTGGCACCGGCGAACGAAGGTCGACCGGCCGTCCGGCACAGCACGGGAGCTCTCGCGTCGCATCCTCGCGGCGCACCCCGCGAAGCGCCGGCTCGTCGACCCGTGCCGCGACGGCCCGCCGATGTCCGATGAGCTCGACGTGGCCGTCATCCGGGCCGGCGCCTCGCCGGGGATGCACCTGGTCGGATTCGACGCACCCGGTGAGACGGTCGAATTGCGCCTGACCGCGCGCGACCGGTCGGCCTACGCGGCCGGCGCCCTGGCGGCGGCCGATTGGCTGGTCCGCGAGCGGCGCGGCCCCGGTCTCCATCCCTTCGACCCGGTCGTCGACGAGCTGCTCGAGCGGTCCCGGCGCAGCGTGGCGCCGATCAGTGCCTGATGAACCTGACCGAAAGGAGATCCGCGATGAACTCCCAGTCTCGAACCACCCCCGCCGGACGGCCCGCGCTCCACGGGGCGTTCACCGCCCTGGCCACCCCGTTCACGGTTGACGGCACCTTTGATGAGCCGACATTCCGCCAGTTCGTGCGCTGGCAGATCCTGGCCGGGATCGACGGTCTCGTCCCCTGCGGCACGACCGGCGAGGCGCCGACGCTCAGTCCGGAGGAGCGCGAACGGATCATCGCCCTGACCATCGAGGCGGCCGCCGAACGCCCCGCCGGCGAACGGGTGACGGTGATCGCCGGCACCGGCACGAACAGCACCGCCGCCACGATCCAGGCGACCCGCCGGGCGGCCGAGCTCGGCGCCGACGCCGCGCTCGTCGTCGCGCCCTACTACAACCGGCCCGACCAGCGGATGCTCGAAGCCCACTTCCGGGCGATCGCCGAGGAGGGCGGGCTGCCGATCGTCGTCTACAACGTCCCGTCCCGCACCGGTACGAACGTGGAGGCGGCGACGCTCCTCCGCCTCGCCGAGCACCCGCGGATCGTCGCGGTCAAGGAGGCGAGCGGCAACCTCGACCAGATCGCGCTCATCTGTCGCGAGCGCCCGCCCGACTTCGCCGTTCTGGCCGGTGACGACGCCTGGACCCTGGCCGTGCTGGCGATGGGCGGCCAGGGAGTGATCTCGGTCGCCTCGAACGAGATCCCGGGCGAGATGCACACCCTGTGCGCCGCGGCCGAGGCCGGCGACTGGCAACTCGCCCGCCGGACCCACGAGCGCTGGCTGCCCCTCTTCCGGGCGAACTTCAGCGGCGGACCGAACCCGGTCCCGGTGAAGGCCGCCCTGGCGCTCATGGGCCTCTTTCCGACCGACACGCTGCGCCCGCCCCTCCTGGCCTTCGAGCCCGAGCGGCGCGAGCAGCTGGCGGCGCTTCTCCGGTCTGACGGGCTGGTCGAGGCCGGCGGGGGCCGGATGGCCGAGACGGGCCGGCCGGCGGTCGCCCCGGTGCCAGCCAGGCGCGAGGCGGTCGCGTGAGCGGGTCGTCTGACGGAGCCGGCCTGGTCGGAGCCGGCCTGGTCGGAGCCGGGCCGAGCACCCCGGCCGGGCCGAGCACCCCGGCCGGGCCGAGCACCCCGGCCGGGATCCTGGCCGCGCTCGACGAGGGCCGCCTGCGACCCGCCTGGCCGGATCCGGCCGCACCCGGTGGCTGGCGGGTCGATCCGGAGGCCAAGCGGGCGATCCTCGCCTGCTTCGCCGAGCGCGCCACCCGCGACTGGGACCTGGGCGGCGTGTTCCGGTTTCGCGACCGGGTCGGCCTGCCGCCCAAGGACCTGGTCGCCGGCCCGCTGGCCACGACAGCCCTGCGGGCCGGCCGGCCGTGGCGGATCGTGCCCGGCGGAACGAGCGTCCGGGCCGGGGTCCATCTCGAGCCCGGGGTCGTGATCATGCCGCCCTCGTTCGTGAACATCGGGGCCTGGATCGGCGAGGACACGATGGTCGACTCGCACGTCCTGGTCGGCTCGTGTGCCCAGGTCGGGGCGCGGGTCCACCTGGCGGCCGGGGTCCAGGTTGGGGGCGTCCTCGAGCCGCCCGGCGCCCGGCCGGTGATCATCGAGGACGACGCGTTCGTCGGTGGCGGCTGCGGGCTGTACGAGGGAGTGCTCGTCGGGCGGGCGGCCGTCCTGGGGGCGGGCGTCATCCTGACCGGAACGTCGCGGCTCTACGACCTCGTCACCGAGCGGGTGATCGAGGGCACCGCGGCGGTGCCCCTGGCAGTCCCCGAGCGGGCCGTGGTCGTGCCCGGGACGCGGGCGCTCGGGGGCTCATTCGCCGCCGAGCATGGCCTGGCGGCGGCCGCGGCGCTGATCGTCAAGTACCGCGACGAGGGGACCGACGCCCGGGTCGCGCTCGAGGGGGCGCTCCGTTGAGCGGGACCCGAATGACCGCCGGCGCGACCGAGGCCGACCGGGAGGCGCGCGCCACGCCGGCGCTGGACGGCCTGATCACGGACGACCAGGGCCCGCAGGTCGCGAACGCGGACGACCCGGCCGGGATTCTGCGCTCGGGGCTGCTGGCCGGGCTCGACCCGGGTGGGCTGGCCGACCGCTTCGGGACCCCGCTCTACGTCTATGACCTCGACCTCGTCGACCGGCAGGTCGACCGCCTGCGGGCCGTCCTGCCCGAGCCGGTCGAGCTGGCCTATGCGCTCAAGGCGAACCCGTCCCTGGCGGTCGTGGCCCACCTCGGACGGCGTGGGCTGGGGGCCGACATCGCCTCGGCGGGCGAGCTGGCGACCGCGCTCCGGGCGGGGATCGCACCCGGGTCGATCGTCTTCACCGGGCCGGGCAAGGGCGAGGCGGAGCTCGCCCTGGCGGTGGAGCGGGGGATCCGGGCGGTGACGGTCGAGTCGCCGGCCGAGCTCGAGCGCCTGGAGCGGATCGCGGCCGCGGCCGCCCGGCGCGTTCCCGTCCTCCTGCGGGCGGCGGTCAGCGATCCGGCCCGTCATGAGGTGGTCCGCCTGATCGGCGACGAGGGGGCGGGCAAGTTTGGGATGGATCGGTCCGACCTGCGCCACGCCGCCCGGCGAGCCGCCCGCTCCGAGCACCTCGAGCTGCTCGGACTCCACGCGTTCGGGGCCTCGAACGTGCGTGAGGCGGACGTCCTGGCCGAGCATGTGGCGGCGACCGTGGCGCTCGCGGTCGAGGTGACCCGGGAGGCCGGCCTGCCGCTCCGGCTCGTCGACGCGGGCGGCGGGCTGGGGATCCCCTACCGGGCCGACGAGGCGCCGCTCGACCTGGCCGCGCTCGGGGCGCGACTGACCGCTCAGGCGGACCGCTGGAGACGCGAGCCGGCCACGCGCCCGATGCGCCTGCTCCTCGAGCCCGGGCGGTTCCTGGTCGGGCCGGCCGGAGCCTACCTGGCCCGGGTCGTCGATCGCAAGACCGTCGACGGGCAGGCGGTCGCCATCCTCGACGGGGGGATCCACCACCTCCTCAGGCCGGCTCTGGTGGGCCAGGAGCAGCGGATCCACGTCTTCACGCTCACGCCCGGCGGCGGCGGTCCACTCCCAGCCGGGGAGGCGGCCGGCTCGGTCACGATCGCCGGGCCGCTCTGCTCCGGGCTCGATGTCCTGAGCCGGGGCGCCGTCACCGCCCATCCCGCCGTGGGCGACCTGGTCGCCGTCCTCGATGCGGGGGCGTACGGCTTCACCGAGGCGATGCCCTTCTTCCTGTCTCATCCGATCCCGGCCGAGGTCGTCGTCGTGGGAGGCCGGGCGGAGCTCGTCAGGCCGCGCCTGGAGCCCGAGACGTGGCTCGGCTGGCAGCGCGACCCGGGCCTGTAACGCGCCGCGCTCGAGGGCCAGTCGAGACCCGGGCCGGACGGGCACGACCCGACCGACCGGGTGGCCCGCCCGCCGTGCTACCCTAGGGGCCGTCCTTTGAGGCCGGTCCCGTGAGGCCGGCGAACCGGTCCCGTGAGGCCGGGGAGGAGGTACTCGATCGTGCCCGCATCCGCCTGCCGCCCGGCCGCGCGACGGGGCGCCTGCGATGACGGCGCCCGGTGAGCGTCCCGCCGCTTCCCTTCGCCAGTTCGGTCGTCGATCCGCGCGTCGGCGATCACGGCCCGGCCCTCCTGGCCCTGGCCGACGGCATCGTGTTCCCGGGGATCGCCTTCGGGGCACCCGTGGCCGCGGGTGGGGATCTCGTCGTCAACACCAGCCAGACCGGCTACCAGGAGGTCTGCACCGACCCGTCGTATGCCGGCCAGGTGGTGGTCATGACCTACCCGTTGATCGGCAACTACGGGCGGATCCGCGAAGACGA
>JAKAHU010000258.1 GCA_021825385.1 Chloroflexota bacterium
GTACGGCCGCCCGGCGACCATCGCCTCGTAGGCGTCGGCGACGGCGACGATCCGGGCCCCGACCGGGATCTCCTGACCGCGCAGCCCGTGCGGGTAGCCTCGCCCGTCGAACCACTCGTGGTGGTGCAGGACGATCGTCGCCGCGTCCCGCAGCGCGCCCGCCTGCTCGAGAACGACCTGGCCGATCTTCGGATGCTCGGCCACGATCCGCCATTCGGGCTCGTCGAGCGCGCCCGGCTTGGACAGGATCTCGTCGGGAATGGCCAGCTTGCCCAGGTCGTGGAGGAGGCTGGCGGTGCGGATCCGCTCGACCTCGCCGTCGGGCAGGCCGAGCGAGCGGGCGACGAGGCTGGCCGTCTCCGCGATCAGGGTCGACGGCCGGCCGGCCCAGGGGGCGCGCGAGACGAGCACGTCCTCGAGCGACTTCGCCGCCGCGCCGAGCGCCGACCGTCCCACGTTCAGGGCGTGATCGCGCGCCGCCGGGGCGATCGAGGCCCGGGGCACGAGCTTGTCGTCCTCGACCTCGTGGAAGACGAAGACCTGGTTGCGGCCCAGCGCCTTGGCCGAGTAGAGCGCCGCGTCGGCGTCCCGGATCAGGGCATCGAGCCGGAGGTGCGATCCCAGCCCGCCCGCCACCCCGGCGCTGATCGTCACCTGGACCCGGCTGCCGTCCTCGAGCTTGACCTTCTGGCGGGCGACGATCCGGCGCAGCTTCTCGGCGATCGAGGCCGCGGCGTCGGCGGAGGTCTCGGGCAGCACGACCATGAACTCCTCGCCCCCGTAGCGCCCGACGGCATCGACCGACCGGAGGCTGTTGGCGAGCGTCTGGGCAACTTGGCGGAGGACGAGATCCCCGGCCGCATGCCCGTAGGCGTCGTTCAGGCGCTTGAAGTGGTCGATGTCGATCAGGACGATCGAGAGCTGGTGCTGGTAGCGAGTCGTCCGCTCGATCTCGTCGCGCAGGCGCGCCAGGAGCGCCTGGCGGTTGGGGATCCCGGTCAGGACATCGGTCGTGGCCATCGTCCAGGCCTGGGCGATCCGGTGGGCCAGCCGCTCGAACCCGGCCCGCAGGCGCGCATCGCGCAGGCCCGCGTCGCTCACGAGCTGGCGCGGGTCCGCGCTGTCGGCCAGCCGCTCGAGGAGGGCCGCGATCCGCCGCCGCTGGCGGCGCTCGATCGTGGCCGCGTATCCGGCCGCGCCCGCCAGCGCCCCGACGAGTCCGATCAGCAGGACCCCGATCGCGAGACCGGTCTGGAACGGCAAATCCATGCGGACGTTCTCTCCCACTCGCGCGAGCGGCGCGGCTGCGACCCCCGGACGCGGACGCGCCCACGAGCAGTGTCGGGGCCGGGCGCGGCGGGCGCCATGGGCGGATGGTCATCGTCCGAGACGGCCCGGGGTGGTACCCCCTGGCCGGAGGGGCGGTGCGCGCACGCACGTCCCAGGCGGCGATGACCCGAGAGTCCTGTCCGGGGTGGGACCGGTGACGTGGACGCTGGTGGGCGGTGGTCGATCGGCGGACCCCGGCCGTCGCTCAGCCGGGCCGGGGGGGCCAGAGGTCGCTCAGCCGACCCCCGGGCCCAGGCGGGCGCGAAAGGACTCGGCCCCGGCCTCGTCCGAGAGGCGGCAGGCAACACCGTCTCCATCCGCCCAGGCCGTCGCGACGAGGGCTGACGCCGGCCCGACCGGGGCGAGGTACTCGAGCCGGTACGAGCGCGGGAAGCGGACGGTCGGGTCGGATGCACGGTGGTTGGGCGCACCGTGGCCGGGCGCACCGTGCTCGGCCCAGGCCCGCACGAGCTCGTCGATCCACTCGAGGTAGGCGGCGTTGTTCGCATGGCCCATCGGGTCGAGCTCCTGGTAGCGCACGGCGAGGCGGATCTCGACGGCGTCCGGGGGCTGCGGCGGGAGCGTGACCCTGATCGGGCTGAACGGGGCTGCCGCGAGCCCGAACCGCTCCGGGAACTCGGCCGGCACCCGGGTCGGCTGCCCCTGCCGATCGGCCAGCACCCAATCCGTGAGCGCCCGGGCGACGAGCCGGCCGTCGACCGTCCGGACGTCCGTCCGGCGCCGGGCCCAGACACGCCGGAAACCAATCACCAGCGTCGTCAGGTCGAGCTCCTGTCCGGTCCCGACCGGCTCGATCAGCTCGAGCTCCACACCCCGGACGAGCCAGCCGATCCCGCGCGCCGTGTACCAGTCCCGGTCGTAGCCCAGCCGTTCGGAGTGGATCCAGGCCACGTCCTGGGCGTAGCGCAGGTAGGCCGCCGCGCGCAGCGTCCCGGTCGGGCCGCATTCGTCGAAGCGGACCCGGTAGCGGACGGTGAGCGCCCGAAGCCGCTCGTCAGTCATCGAGCGCTCGACCCGGGTGGGGAGGAATGGCCGGGCGGCGTGCGGCCGGGCGGCTCGCTCGGACCGCCGGCCGGGACCCGAGGCCGGGCGAGCCGGTCGAGCGTCTCGATCGTCACCAGGCCGATCCCCTCCCGGCGAACCGTCTGGCGCGCCAGGCGGACGAGGCACGACCGGCGGGCGTCGAACACGACCAGCGCAACGGCCAGCGGTGTGCCTTCGTCCGCGGCATGGCGGCGGGCATCGTCGAGCTGGTCGAGCACGTCGGCGTTGATCCCCCGGGCACCCCACTTGCAGTCGTAGACCTCGGCCGCGCCGGGCCCCTCGACCGTGACGTCGTACGGGTGGATCTCGGCCCGCACCCCGTCGAACAGGATCCGGCGCTCCCGGCGCACGGCCGGCGACCGGCGGGCAGCCAGGAGCTCGGTCAGCGACTCGACGATCGCGCCCCGGTACTGGCTGCGGGCCTGCTCTCCACGCTCGGCGACCGCCAGGCAGGCCGCGAGGAGCGCCTCCGATCGCTCGCTGAGCCCGGGGTCGGCCGGGTCGAAGAGCGAGGGGAAGATCGCCCGCCAGGTCGCCGGGTCGGTTCGCTGGCCGTTCATCACCGCCCGGGCCATCAGCCGCTGGCCGTGGTTCGCCTCGGCCAGGAGAGCCGCCACTCGCCCGACCAGCGGGTCGGCCTGGATCCCGGCGTAGACGACGTGACGGGCATCGGGGGCAGCGTCCTGGAACCTCACCGCCACCGCTCCCCGGACACCCGGTCGACGAGCCCCCCGACGATGCGGCGGCACCGACCGATCGACGACGGCGCGGGCCGGCGAACGGGCCTGACGGGGGGACTCATGCCGTCTCGCCGAGCGTGAACAGGACGATCTGGGGCAGGGTCGAGAGCCAGTCGATCGCGCGGTGCGGATCGTCGATCAGCCCGGCCTCCTCGATCGCCAGGTCGATCGCCCGGGCCGCCTCGGGCGTCACGCGTTCGGACCCCCGGGCCGCCGCCACCTGACCAAGCCGGCCGCGGTATACCGCGACGAGATCGGTCACGTACTGCCACTCGTCCTCGACCTCCTCGCCCAGCGCCGCCAGGCGCTCGAGGGCGGTGACCGCCCGGGCCACGACCTCGGCCAGCGTCGTCTCCGTCATGGCTCTAGGGTAGCGCCCAAAGTCCGGGCGCTGGTGGGCTGGATCGAGGACCCGGCGCTGACCGGGCCGGCGGTCGAGGTCAGCCCGGACGCGGGTCCGGGCGCGGGCGCCCGTCGGCCGGCTCGTCGAGCGCGTCGACCGCCAGCCGGCAGCGCCCGGCAAGCTGCTCGAGGACCCGCAGCTGGGTCTCGTCCCAGGCGGTCGAGTAGGCCTGGATCGCGGCGCGCCGGATCCGATCCGCCTCGACACGGGCACCACGCCGCTCGAGAGCGGCGACGCCGTCGAGGATCAGCCGGTACAGCGCCGGGAGCTCCTCGGCCGGCGACGACTCGGGATTCATCAAACCGACGATGGCGCTTTGGGAACCGTTCCGGCCATGGCGCTCTCGTCCCGTTCGGGGACGCCAAACGGGCTATCCGCGCCGGATCGGCCGGCGGCACCGTGGTCCGACCGGGGAAGGGGCCGCGGGATCGCCCGGACGCCGCGGATCGTGGCACGATGTGGGGCGTCAGATCGGCGCGCCCGGCGGACACGGGGGCGCGGGGTCGACGCGGCCGCATGGCGAGGCGGCGAGAGGCGCCCCGCAGCGGGAGGCGCCCCGCAGCGGGAGGCGTCCCGCGGCGAGACCGGCACGATGAGCGAGCCAGCGAGGGAGACGCCATGGATCTTGGACTGAACGGTCGAACGGCGCTCGTCGGGGGCGGGTCCTCCGGCCTCGGGCGCGCCTCCGCCGAATGGCTCGCCGCCGAGGGCTGCCGGCTCGCGATCTGGGCGCGCAACCTCGATGCGCTCGAGCGTGTCGCGGCCGACCTCCGGACTCGGTACCGAACCGAGGTCTCGGTGATCGCCGCCGACGCGACCGATCCCGAGGCCGCTCCGCGTGTGGCCGAGGCGGCGCTCGCCGCGCTCGGTCGGATCGACATCCTCGTCCTCAACGCAGGTGGACCGCCGCCGGTCGATCCGACCGCCACCGATCGGGTCGGCTGGACGCGTTCCTTCCAGCTCCTCGCGATCACCCCGATCGAGCTCGCCACCCTCCTCCTGCCGGGGATGCGCGAGCGTCGCTGGGGCCGGATCGTGGCGATCCTCTCCTCCGGGGTGCGCCAGCCGATCCCCGAGCTCGTCTACTCGAACGCGGGCCGGGGCGCGCTCGCGGCCTGGATGAAGACCGCGGCACGGACGGTCGCCGCCGACGGGGTGACGATCAACGGCGTCCTGCCGGGCCGGATCCAGACACCGCGAGTCGAGAGCCTCGATCGGGCCCGGGCCGAGCGGCTCGGTGAGCCGCTCGAGCGAATCCGGAGCGAGAGCATCGCGGCCATCCCGGCCGCTCGCTACGG
>JAKAHU010000026.1 GCA_021825385.1 Chloroflexota bacterium
CTCGACGCGCCCGCTCCTGGACAAGCTCGGGGTCCGGCCGGGCGCTCGGGTCGCCCTGGTCGGGGTCGCCGATCCGGCCTTCCGGGCGCTCCTGGCCGAGCGCACGAGCAGCGTCCTCGAGGGTCTCCCCCGGGCCACGAGCGATCTCGTCTTCCTGGCCGCGGACGCGGGGCCGGATCTCGCCGTCCTGGGCCGGTTGCGCCGGGCGATCGCGCCCGACGGGGCGATCTGGGTCGTGTCGGCCAAGGGCCGCTCGGCGACCCTGCGCGACCGCGAGGTGATCGCCGCCGCCAGGGCGGCCGGCCTGGTCGACAACAAGGTCGTCGCGTTCTCCGGGACTCACACCGCGCTCCGGCTCGTCATCCCGGTCGCCGAGCGCCCGCGCGCCCGGCGCCTGATCGGCGGGAAGTGACCGGCGGCCGGCCGACGTCGCCCGACGGCCGCGTCGGTCAGCTCGTCGGGGGACGGATCGTCGCCACCGAGCCCGCCCGCTGGGGCTTCTCGAACAGGACCTGGCTGGTCACGACCGACGACGGGCGCCGGTTTGCTGTCGGTCAGCTCACCGCCGGGCCGCTGGCGCGCCACCGGATTCGGGTCGCCCGCCTCCTGTCCTCGGTTCTCGAGCCCGCCGGGATCCCGATGGCACGCCTCGTGGCCGCGGATCCGGATGGCCGTCCGCCGCTGATGATCACGTCCTTCGTGGCCGGAACACCGGGACCGGAGCTGCTCGCCGACCCGACCGGCGCCGTGGCCCTGGCCGGCGAGATGGGACGGCTGGCGCGGCGACTGCGGGAGGTCCGGCCGGAGCATGGCCGGCTGCCCTCCACCTGGGCCGATCCGCTCCGGCTGGCGAGCGTCGCCAGGCGCTGGCTCGAGTCTGTCGGGCCCGACCTGGAACCGCCCACGTCGGCCGGCCTGGCCACCGCGATGGCCCGGCTGCCGGACCTGTTCGCCGGCCGGCGGGCCGTCCTTGCCCACGGTGACTGGGCCCCGGTCAACGTGATCGTCGAGCGGGGCCGGGTTGTGGCCGTGCTCGACTGGGAGTTTGCCCGCCTCGCCGACCCGCTCTTCGACATCGCCTGGTGGGGCTGGATCGTGGCCTGGCACCATCCGGCGATCCATCCCGCCGCCTGGCCGGCGTTCCTCCGGGCGGCTGAGGTCGAGCCCGACCCGGTGACCGCCGAGCGCCTCCACAGCCTGGTCGCGCTCCGGCTCCTCGAGGCCCTCGCGGTGGCGCGCCGGCACGGCGACCGGGCCGCCGCAGCAGGGTGGGCCGAACGGCTGCGGCGGACGGTGGCGACCGGCAGCCCGGTCTGAGCACGAACCGCCGGGCCGGTGCCTGGTTCGAGCGGGCCCGGCTGCGCACCACGGGCGGGCCCGGGCTGGAGACGGCGGCGTGGCGGCCGGCCGTGCCTGGCGAGACCGCCTCGGGCGCTACCCCTCGACGCGGAGGGTCCGCTCCACCCCGTCCGGGCCGAGATCGACGAGATAGCCGCGCAGGATCCCCATCGACGCCTCCGAGCCGGCGTTCACGCACAGCGTGTCGCCGATCCGGCGCTCGCCGCCCGACTCGTGGATGTGGCCGTGGACGCCGAGCACCGGCCGGAACGACTCGATCGCCCGGCGCACGCCGGTCGATCCGACCGGTCCGCGCAGGACGTCACCGGCACTCACGGTCGGGCGCAGGTCGGGTGACAGGAGCGGCGCCGTGTCGAGCCCGGAGTCATAGGGCGGGACGTGGGTCATGATCACCGTCCGGCGCGGGTCGCGCACCCCCTTCAGGAGCATCGACAACCGGTCCAGGAACTCCTCCTCGGGCAGCTCGCGCGGCGTCGACCAGGGCGTCGGCGAGGACCAGCCCATGCTCACCAGCTGGTGCCAGGGGGTGAGCTCGACGACCTGCTCGTTCACGTTCCGGCAGTAGGTCGACTCGGCCAGCAGCGGGTCGATCTCGAACTCGTCGTCGTTGCCGGGCATCAGGTAGACCGGGACGCCGGAGCCCTCGAGGCGCTCGGCGGCCAGGGCCATCCATTCCCGCACCCGATGGGTGATCCGCTCGCTGAAGTGGCGCTTCACGAGGGCCGGGTCCGCCTCCATCGCCGCGCGCTCCTCGGGTGTGACCCGGACGGCGTAATAGCCAAGGTCGGCGATCGAGCGCTCGAGAGCGACGAGCTCCTCCTCGTTCCGGGCCACCCGGCGCTGGCCGAGCACGGTCGCCGTCCACGACTCGCCGCCGTCCTCGCCCCGCACGACCGCCACGAGTGCCTTGCCGGTCAGGTCGCCGGCGATCAGCACGGCGTCGGCCTTGTACACGTTCGCCTTGGTCGCGTTCAGCAGCTTGCGCCAGGAGCGCTCGGAGGCGTGGATGTCGGAACAGATGTAGAGGCGGAATGGTCTGCTCATCAGGCGAATCTAGCGACCGCGGCGGGAACGAGAGGAGACGGTCCCGAGGTGCGAACCGTACCCGCCGCCACCCCCGGTCTCGATCGTGACCGTCGAGCCGGGCTCGAGGCGCAGGGTGCCCTTGCCACGGACCCGGATCCGGCGCCCGGACGGATCGCGAACGATCAGCCGGGTTGGCGTCCCGTCCTCGCCGCCGGCCGCACCCCAGGGCCGAAAACGCGGGTCCGTCTGCTCGCAGTAGAGGACGACCGACTGGGCGACCGCGCGCACCTCGTACGTCCGGCGCAGGCCCCGCCCGCCCGACCAGCGTCCTCGTCCCACCGAACCGCCGATCAGCTCGGAGCGGATCAGCCGCCAGGGATACTCGAGCTCGCACACCTCGGCCGACAGGAGCCCCACGTTCGAGAGGTGCGTGTCGACCCCGTCGAGCCCGTCGCCACCGGGTTCGAGGCGGCCGTCGGGGAACCGGCGCGGCCCGTGGGCACCGGTCCCACCGCCCACGACGTCCTGGAGGACGACCGGCCGTCCGGTGCGCGGCGACGGTCCCTCGGCCATGATCGAGAAGAAGCCGACAAAATGCCCGGCGACCGCCACCTCGGGCCACAGCCGGGCCGCCGCCCTGACCAACGTGTCGGCCAGCCTCTGGCAGGTGAGGTGGCGGACGCTCACTGCGGCCGGCCGTCGCGGGCGGAGGACCGAGCCCTCGGGGCAGACGATCTCGACCGGGCGGAGCGTGCCGTCGTTGGCCGGGATCGTCGGGTCGCTCACGGCGCGGACGACGTAGGCGATGCAGGCGAGCGTGCTCGCCCAGGGGCTGTTCACGGCCCCGCCGACCTCGCCCGCCGAGCCCGACAGGTCGACCGTCAGCCGTTCGCCCCGCTTGACCAGGCGGACGTGAAGCCGTGTCGGCGGGCCGCCGGCGCCGTCATCGTCGAGGAAGCCCTCGGCCTCGGCCTCCCCGTCGGCGAGCGCCGCCAGCGCTGCCCGGGTCCGCTGTTCGGCGTGCGCCTGGGTGGCCCGAAAGGCATCCCCGAGCATCGCCGGGCCCCACCGTTGGCCAAGCTCGAGGAGACGCCGCTGGCCAACCCGGCAGGCGGCCATCTGGGCGCGCAGGTCGGCCAGGGTGGCGACCGGGTCGCGCACGTTGGCCGCGATCACGGCCCACAGGTCCTCGACCGGCCCGGCGGCGGTCTCCAGCCGGAGCGGGGGCAGGACCAGGCCCTCGGCGAAGAGCTGGCGGTTGTCCGCGCCCTCGGTGCCGGGATTCGGGCCGCCGAAATCGACCTGGTGGGCGACGGTCCCGACCCAGCCGAGGAGGCGCTCGGCGCTGGCGCGGCCGGCGCGGCCGGCGCTGGCCCGGGTGCGACCGGCGCGGCCGGCCCCCAGCGGCTCGAACACGGGCCGCAGGACGTTCACGTCGGGGGTGTGAGCTCCGCCGGTGTAGGGATCGTTGGCGATGAACACATCGCCCTGCCGAAGGGTCGCCCCGTGCCGCTCGATCGTGGCCTGGACGACGAGGGCCATCGCGCCGAGCTGGGCGGGAATGAACTCGCCCTGGGCCACCAGCCGGCCGTCCCGGTCGAAGATCGCGCAGCTGTAGTCGAGCATCTCGCGGATGATCGGGCTGTGGCTCGAGTGGCGGAGCGAGGCGCCCATCTCCTCCGCGATCGAGCGCAGGGCGGCGTCGATCACGGCAAACGTGACCGGGTCGAGCCGGCCATCGCGCCGGGTCACCGGCTCCCCTCGCGGATGCGCAGCTCACCCCAGTCCCCGACCCGCGCCACCTGGCCGGGCAGGACGAGCGTGGTCGCGTCGAGCTGCTCGACGACCGCCGGCCCGACCAGCCGGTCGCCGGCCCGGAGTGCCTCGCGGCGCCAGGCCCGGACGCGGACCGGGTCCCGCCGACCCGGCAGCAGCACCGGCCGCTCGGCCCGCAGCGCCGCCCGGTCCGGCCGCCCGTCGGGCCGTCCCGGCACGAGCCGTGGCGGAGGATGCCGGTCGAACCGACCGGTCACCCGCAAGCGGAGCGTCACCGCCTCCACGATCCCGTCCGGAACACGGTGGCCGTATGCCCGCTCGTGGACGGCGTGGAAGCCGGCCGCGAGGGCCCGGACGGCGTCCGCGGTCAGCGCGCCGAGCGGCACCTCGAGCTCGTAGCCCTGGCCGACGTAGCGGCAGTCGGCACCGGCCACGACCTGCTGGCGTTCCGGTCCAATCCCCTCCGCGGCGAGGCGGGCGGACAGGCGCCTCGCCTCACGCCGCCACCAGGCGAGCAGGTCCGCCGGACGGACGGTGTCGAGGCGGGCGACGACCGTCTGGGCAGCGTCGAGCCGGAGATCGCCGGTCACCAGGCCCGCCGCCGAGAGCAGCCCTGGAGCCGGGGGCACGACGACCTCGGCCAGCTCGAGGTCGCGCAGGAGCCGGGCGGCATGGAGCGGGCCCGCTCCGCCGAAAGCCACGAGGGCGAGACCGCGCGGGTCCACGCCACGCTCGACCGACGCCCGCCGGATTGCGCCGGCGAGGTGGGCCGTGGCCAGGGCCAGAATCCCCTCGGCCGCGGCCGTGACCGGCAACCCGAGCGGCCCGGCCAGGCGGCCGACCGCCGCCCGCGCCGCGGCGACGTCGAGCCGCAGCTGGCCGGCCAGCGGAACGAGCGGGTCGAGCGTGCCGACCACGACGTGGGCGTCGGTCACGGTCGCCTCGCGGCCACCTCGCCCGTACGCGGCCGGGCCGGGATCGGAACCGGCACTCTCCGGTCCCACCCGCAGCGCGCCGGCCGGGTCGAGCCGGGCGATGCTGCCGCCGCCGGCACCGGCCGTCACGATGTCGATCGCCGGCACGACCAGCGGCGCCCCGTCGTGACGCTGGAGCGCGGTCGTCGCCGGCCGGCCGCCACGGACGAGACAGACATCGACGCTCGTGCCGCCCATGTCGAGGGTCAGGATGTCGCCCAGGCCGAGCCGGCCGGCGAGCTCGATCGCCCCGCCCACACCGCCGGCCGGCCCGGACAGGACCAGCCGATGGGGCTCGCGGCCGGCCTGCGCCGCGCCCACCAGCCCGCCGCTCGATTCCATGACCAGGAGCCGCGTCCCGATCCCGTGCGTCGCCGCGCCGGCCGCGGCCCGCTCGAGGTAGCGCTCGAGGATGGGGCGCAGACCGGCCGCGATCACGGTCGTCGCCGTCCGCGGGTACTCGCGGAACTCGCGCGCGATCCGGCTCGAAAGGGTCACCGGCACGCCCGGCAGGGCCGCCTCGAGCGCGGCCCCCAGCCGCTCCTCGTGGCTCGGGTCGAGGAAGCTGAAGAGCAGTGCCACAGCGACCGAGACCGGTCGGCGGCGACGGACCGCAGCGACGACCCGCGCCACCTCCGCCTCGTCGAGGACGATCGTCGCCCGCCCGTCGGCGCCGATCCGCTCGCGCACCTCGATCCGGTCGGCGCGCGCCACGAGCTCGCGCGGCCGGGGCTGGAAGAGGTCGTACATGTCCGGGCGCATTCCGTCGCGGATCGCCAGCAGGTCCCGGAAGCCGGCCGTCACGCACAGCACGACCCGTGACCAGCGCCCGGTCAGGAGCGCGTTCGTGGCCACGGTCGTGCCGTGGATCAGCCGCCCCACCCGGGCCGGCTCGACGCCCCCGGCGATCAGCGCCGCGAGCGCCGCGAGCAGTCCCGCCGCCGGGTCATCGGGCGTCGACGGGAGCTTGGCCACGACCGTGCGGCCGGTCTCGTCGAGCGCGACCGCGTCGGTGAACGTGCCGCCCACGTCGATCCCCACCGACCAGCCGGCACCGTCCGGGCCCGCCAGGTTCGGCCCGGTTGGCTGGCCCGCCGGACCGCCGCTGGGCGCCCGGGCAGCCGGGCGCCCAGCGGACGCTGACCTCACGACCAGCCCGGCTCAGTCGGGCGGGATCTCGTGGTACATCAGGCTCGTGTCGATGCCCCGCGAGCGGTTCGCCACCCACTGGATGACGTAGACCACGACCCCGACCCCGAAGATCAGCAGGGTGAACGTGATCCCGGTCCGGTTCAGGTAGCCCAGGGCGGTCTCCTCGGCGCCCGGGGCAAGCGCACCGGCGACCGCATCGAGAATCGGCTTGATCCCCGCGAACCAGTACAGGGTGACCGCGAAGACGACCCAGATCAGCCCGAGCAGCGGCAGCCAGCGCGAGAACGGCGCATCGCGGACCAGGTCCGGCCGGGTCCGCCGGACGAGCAGGGCGTTGATCCCCGGCATGATCCAGGTCAGCCCGGCCGCCAGGATGCTGAACCAGAGCGTCGAGACGAGATTCAGCTTGCCGTCCAGGAGCGGGTCGGCCGACGGGGCGAGAGCGCCCAGCCCGACCATCTTGAGGACCGGGAAGTTCTGCAGGAGCGCGAACACGCCGGCCAGGACGAGGGCGGCGAAGATCGCGTTGGCCGGGGCGCGGAGCCGCTCGGAGACCTCGCCGAACCACTCCGGCACCTGCCGGTCGAGGCTCCAGGCGAGCTGGACCCGGCTCAGGAAGACGATGTACACGGGGCAGAGCAAGAATGGGAAGAGGGTCACCCCGAGGCTGACCAGGGTCCAGATCGGCCACAGGCCAGGAGCTGCGATCGCGGCCGTCAGAGGCATCGAGTTCGGCTGGCCGAGCGGCAGGGGCGGGTCGCTGAAGAAGCCCCAGTAACTGGCGCCCCAGGCCACCTGGCCGTCGATCCCGAGCCGGGCGCTGATGAAATCGGTGTAGACCGAGTTCATGAACACCCCGATCGCCAGCGCACCGAGGAGCGCGATCAGGATCCCCCGCCGCACGTTGCCCCGGACCTCGCCCGAGATGTAGGCCGAATACTGGAAGCCGATGTAGTTCAGGAACACGATCCCGGCGATGAACGAGAAGACGGCCGGGTCGAGGTTGATCCCGTCGGCCTTGAAGCCGTTGTCGATCCCGGCCTTGACGAGCTGGTCGACGGTGATCCCATCGGCGTACTTGGGCAGGTTGGCCGCGAAGTTCTCCGGGGTGATCGCGATCATCCCGACGACGAACATGACCAGGCCGGCACCGAGGCCGAGGGCGGCCAGCCAGGTGATGATCCGGTGGAAGCGGCGGGTCGGCTGGAACACGATCACCGCGATCAGAGCCAGGACGATCACGGCCGCGATGAAGCCCGGCAGCCCGGTCACGTAGCCGGGTTGCTCGGCGAACCAGCCGTTGGCGTCCTTGAAGAAGCCGATGTCGGTTCCGATCCCAATCACCCGACCGGTGATCTGGAGGTTGCGCACGAAGATCGGGACCTCGAAGGCGATGATCGCCAGCGAGGCGAAGGCGAGGGTCCAGCTCTCGAGCCAGCCCACGAACGGGCCAATCCTGGGCACGATCCGGCTGGTGAACACGTAATCGCCACCGGACCGGGGCATGACGCTGGTGAGCGAGGCAAAGATCAGCGCCAGCAGAACGCAGAAGGCCCCGACGATGATCGCCGCCCAGCCGTAGGTCGTGAAGCCGGCGAACGTCCCGATCGGGACGAACGCGAGCGAGTAGAAGACCGGGTACCAGCCGAGGCCCCCGCCGACGAACGCGGCGGTGTTGAAGAACAGCGCGTTGAGAACGCTGACCTCGCGGACCAACCCGGACGATTGGCGCGTGAAGAGCGTGCGACCCCCAGTTCCGGCGGCCATGCGGTGCCTGCCCTCCTCTCGTGGCGAGACGCCCGCCGGTGACCGCCGGGCGATCGCCGTGCCGTACCCGCCGCCACCCGTCGCGGGCGGCGGTCGGGGCCCTTCCCTCGAACCCCCGAGGCCGCGCCAGTATACTGACCGCCACTCGCCGCCGGAAGCGTGCAGGTGCGCCGCTCCCGCCGGCGGGGAGAGGCCAGCGAGGACCCAGTGACCAGCCCGGACGCCGTCGCCCAGCCCGACAGCACCCTCGGCGGAACGCTCGAAGACCCGCTCCGGGAGGCGCTCCGCCTGATCTCGCTCGCCGACCAGCGGGGGCTCCAGGTTCGGCTCATGGGCGGGCTTGCCTTTCACGCCCGGGTCCCGGAGTGGACGGCCCGGATCAGTCGCGCCCGGCGCGACATCGATCTCGCCACCCGAAGCCCGGACCGCAAGGCGGTCGGAGCCCTCCTCGCTTCGGCCGGCTACCTCCCGGACAAGCAGTACAACGCGCTGTACGGCCACAAGCAGCTCTACTTCGTCGATCCGCACCGTGATCGCCCGGTCGACGTCCTCGTCGACCGGCTCGAGATGTGCCACCGGTTCGACTTCGCCGACCGCCTGACGGTCGACCACCCGACCCTGCCCCTGGCCGAGCTGCTCCTCTCGAAGCTCCAGGTCGTGCGGATCAACCGCAAGGACGTCCTCGACGCGCTCATCCTGTTCGCCCGGTTCCCGCTCGCCGAAGACGACCGCGAGGGAATCAGCGTGCCCCGGATCACCGGCCTCACCTCGACCGACTGGGGCTGGTGGCGGACGGTGACCGACAACCTCGACCGGATCCGGCTGTTCCACCAGGTGGAACTCAAGCCCGGCGAGCTCGACGCGACCGTCCCCCACCCGTTCGACCCGGTCGAGCAGATCACGGCCCTCCGGGCGGCGATCGATCGGGCCCCGAAGTCGACCAAATGGCGGCTCCGGGCTCGGCTCGGCGACCGCGTGCCGTGGTACGAGCTGCCCGAAGAGGTCGGGCACGAGCGGGGGTGAGCGGTCGCGGCCGGACCGTCTCGATCCGGGGAAGTTGATCGAGCCGGACGAACGGCCACGCCCCGGCTCGCATCGGACCACTCTCGTCCTCGCCGGGCGGTCGGTCGACACCCTGGCCGACCTGCCGCCGACGCGCGGCCGGCTCCTGTTCGTCGGCCTCAACCCCTCGCCGGTCAGCGTCGCCGCCGGTCACTACCACCAGGGCCGGCTGGGACGCAGGTTCTGGCAGCGGCTCGTGCGGGCCGGGATCCTGCCGGCCGGGACCGCGCCCGAGACGGCCGACGACGCGCTCGTTGCCGCGGGTCACGGGATCACCGATCTGCTCAAGGAGGTGAGCGCCCGCGACGTGGCGAGCGAGGCGACGCTCCGGGCGGGCGTCGGTCCGCTCTGGCAGAAGATCGCGCTCTGGCGCCCGGCGGCGATCGTCTTCGTCTACCACCGGGCGGCCGAGATCGCGGCCGGGCGGAGACTGACCGAACGCCTGGGTCAACTCGAGGGGATCGCCCTGGCCGGACGTCCATGCTTCTTGATGCCCGGCCCGTACGCCCCGCGCGACGAGGTGGACGAGGGCCTCACGGTGCTCCGGAACCTGCTCGCCTCGCTCCCGAGCTGATCGTTTCCGGTGATCTCCCCGGGGGAGCGTCGCCGTGGCGCAGCAGCCAGGCCCCGGCGACGACCGCGGTGAGGGCCGAGGCGGCGCCGCCAAACGCGATCGCCACCGGTGTCCCGAAGGTCGAGGCGAGCCACCCCGCGATCAGTCCCCCGATCGGGGTCGAGCCCGCAAAGACGGTCGTGTAGACCGCCATCACACGCCCCCGGAGCGGATCGGGCACGGCCAGCTGAATCGTCGCGTTCGCCGTCGCGGCCATCGCGATCCCGCCCGCCCCGGCCCCGAAGATGGCGACCAGCGCGGCCGGGAAGACCAGCGCCGGCGGCAGGGCGTCAACGGCGGCGAGGACGATCTCGAGCGCGCCGAGGGTGAACGCCCCGAAGAGCAGGATCCGGATCCGGGGCCGGCGCATGGCGGCCACACTGAGGGCCGCGGCGAGAGAGCCAACACCCATCGCGCCCATCAGGAATCCGAGCCCCGTCGCCCCGACATGGAGCACCGCCTGGGCCAAAGCGGGGACGAGCACGTTGAAGTTCATGCCCACCGTGGCCACGACCCCGACGACCGAGACGGCGAGCAGGACCGACGGCGTCCGGCGCACGTAGCGCAGCCCCTCGGCCAGGTTCGCACCGATGTCGCGGGCGCTCCGCGGCCGGGTCATCAGGACCGTGCGCTGGAGCTCGGACTCGCGGATCATCAGCAGCCCGGCGATCACGGCCAGGTAGCTCAGCCCGTTCAGGGCGAACGGGGCGGTCACCCCGAAGGCGCCGATCAGCAGGCCGGCCAGGGCCGGGCCGACGATCCGCGCCGCGTTGAAGATCGCCGAGTTCAGGCCGACCGCATTGCCGACGTCCTCGCGGCCCACCATCTCGATCACGAACGACTGGCGGGTCGGCATGTCGACCGCGTTGACCAGGCCGAGGCCGGCCCCCAGGACGAGGACGTGCCAGACCTGGACGACGCCCGTGAACGAGAGCAGGGCCAGGGTGAAGGCGAGGACCATCGAGGCGACCTGTGTCCCGACGAGCGTTCGCCGCTTCGGAAGCAGGTCGGCCACGATCCCGCCGAACAGCCCGAGCACGAGCACCGGCAGGAACTGGACGGCGGCGACGATGCCCAGCCAGAACGGGTCCCCGGTCAGGAGCAGGACCAGCCAGGCCTGGGCAATCGACTGCATCCAGGTGCCGACCAGCGAGATCAGCTGGCCGAACCAGAACAGCCGGAAGTTGCGGTGGCGGAGCGCCCCGCGCCAGTGCGGCGAGCGGAGGCTCGGCGGGACGAGGGACCTCATCGCTCCCCCGCCGCCGGCTCGGCGGCCAGCCGGATCCGGCCTCCGTCCCCAACGAGTGCGATCCGGCCCCGGTCGCTCCCGCCGTCGGCGGGCGGGCGGTCCAGCGGAACGCCGCGCTCCGGACCGCCGCCTGGGCCGGGCGCGACGACACGCAGGGGAAGGTCGCCGCCGGGCACGGCCTCGCCGTCCGCCAGCTCGACCAGGGGCACGGGCAGCCACCCGGCGCCACCGGGGCCGCAGTGAACCGCCAGGCCGAGCCGCTGGCCGAGATCGAACGCCCCGGCGGCGTGGGTCGCGTCGACCCGGGTCACGACGATCGCGCCGATCCGGCCACCGAGGTCGCGGGCAGACCGCTCGATCGCCGCGAGGACGACCGGCGTGGGATCTCCCGGGTCGACCGCGACGAGCTCCCGTCGGCCGACGAGATAGCCTCGCCCGGGCCGGCCCGGCACCCCGCCCGCGGCCGGAAAGTCGAGCCGAACCAGCCCGGGGGCGAGCCGCTCGATCGCCAGCCGGTCGGTGGCGCGCCGGTCGGCCCGCCCGGCCGGCGGACGGAGGCCGGGCAGCGCCTCCTGCCCGGTCCCCTCGAGTCCCTCGAGCAGGCCGAGGGTGCAAGCGGTCGGCAACCAGAGCTCGAGCTCGCGGGCGTGCATCGCCGCCAGCGCCGCGCCCGGGGTCAGCCAGCGGTGGGCGACCACCTCGTTCGGATCGGCGATGACGGGCGCCGACGATGGGGCCGGGGCGGCGAAGAACCGGGCGTCGAACCGGCGCGCGAAGCCGACCGGGGTCACCCAGCGCGCGATCGGGACGAGGAGATCGGTCGCCAGCCGGACCGCCAGGCGCTCGCAGACGTCGGCGAAATCGATCGTCCCGGCCGCGAGCGCCGCCCGGAGACGGGCCAGCTCGGCCCGGCCAGCCCCATCCCCGGGACCGGCCCGGAACGCCCCGCCCGGCTCGCGCCCGTGGTCCGATTCCGGGACCGCGATGAGGATCCCGACCTCTTCGAACGCCTCGCGCAGGGCGGCGATGTAGAAGGCCAGCGCCGCCTCGGGGGTGAGTGGCTCGCCGAGCCGACGCCGCGCCTCGTCCGGGGTCAGGCGCGAGCGGTGGACGAGGCGCCGGTCGGCGTCGCCCGGCTCGACCCGCCCGCCGGGAAACACGTGCACCCCGGGGGCGAAGGCCATCGTCGCCGGACGCCGGGTCAGGAGCACCTCGGCCCCGGCCGGGCCGGGCCGGAGCAGGACGACCGTCGCCGCGTCGCGCGGCTGCGCCGCCCTCACGCCGACAGGAGCAGGGCCCGGAGCGCCTCCGGCTCGTCGACCGGCTGGCGGCAGGAGAAATCCCGGCAGACGAACGCGGTCGGGCGGCCGTGGAGCGCGAACCGGCCCTGGAGGAGGGGGACGGCGCTTCGCGCCGGGTCCGGACCGACGGCCAGGACCTGGTGGGGACGGAAGCCGGTCCGCACCGGGCCGACGAGGCGCCTGGTGGCCGGGTCGGCCGGGTCGCCGACGATCGCCACCTCGACTCCCCCGCTGAGGAGGGCGTCGATCGCCACCAGCCACTGCCCGAAGGCGCTCGGGTGGCGTCCGGCATCGGCACCAACGAGGCCGATCGCCTGCTCGGCGGCGGTTCGGTAGCGGCGCTCGCCGGTCAGTGCGACGAGGCGCAGGAAGACCGTGGCGGCCATCGCGTTGCCCGATGGGAGGGCGTTGTCCTGGAGGTCACGGGGACGGGTCACCAGTGGCTCGTGATCGTCGGCCGTGTCGAAGAAGCCACCGTCGGGAGCCGCGAAGTGCTCCAGGACGATCTCCATCAGGTCGCGGGCGGCGACGAACCAGCGCTCGTCGCCCGTCGCCTCGTAGAGCGCGAGCAGGCCCTCGGCGAGATGGGTGTGGTCCTCGAGCACGCCCGGGCCCGTCAACCGAGCGTCTTTCCAGGAGCGCCCGAGCCGTCCATCCGGCCGGCGCAGGTGGGCCAGGAGGGCCTCGGCCGAGCGCACCGCGGCCGAGACCCAGCTCCGGCCGCGCTCGGCGAGAGCAGGATCAGGCGAGTCGATGAAGGCCGCGCTGGCGTCGGCAAAGGCGGCCAGGGCCAGCCCGTTCCAGGCCGCCAGGACCTTGTCGTCCCGGGCCGGCTGGGGCCGGGCCCTCCGGCGCGCCAGCAGGGCGGCCCGGGCCGCCGCCAGCCGCTCGCGGACGTGGCCGGCCGGCAGGCCGAAGCTGGCCCCCAACTGGTCATCGGATGCGACCCGGGCAAGGATCGTGCGCCCCTCCCAGTTGCCGCCCTCGCGGACCCCGTACGCGGCCGCAAAGAGGCGGCCGTCGTCCTCGCCCAGGACCTCGATCACCTCGGCCAGGGTCCAGACGAACGTCAGCCCCTCGACTCCGTCGGTATCGGCGTCCTGGCTGGCGGCCCAGGCGCCGTCGGGCGTCGTCAGCTCGCGCTCGATGTAGTCGAGCGTGTCGGCGGCGACCTCGAGGTAACGCGGTGCGCCGGTCAGCAGGTGGGCATGAAGGTAGACCCGGGCCAGCTGGGCGTTGTCGTAGAGCATCTTCTCGAAGTGGGGCACGAGCCAGATCGCGTCGGTCGCGTAGCGGTGGAAGCCGCCGCCGAGCTGATCGTGGATCCCCCCGTCGGCCATCCGGTCGAGCGTCCGGCGGGCCATCGCCAGGGCCCGAGCGTCGGAGGCGAGCGCCCGGCGCAGGAGGAATTCGATCGTCATCGGCTGGGGAAACTTGGGCGCTCGGCCCCAGCCGCCGTTCTCCCGGTCGAACGTCGCCTCGAGGTTGGCGACCGCCTGTTCGAACAAAGCGGGCTCCACCCCGGTCGAGCCCGCCGAGGGTGCGCTCCGTGGCACGAGGGCCTCGACGAGCCGCGTCCCCGACGCCTCGATCTCGGCCCGCTGCTCGCGCCAGGCGCGGGCGACCGCGGTCAGCACCTGGCGGAACGCGGGCAGGCCGTGGCGGGGTGTGTCGGGAAAGTAGGTGCCGCCGTAGAACGGCCGGCCGTCGGGGGTCAGGAAGACGCTCATCGGCCAGCCGCCGGAGCCGGTCATGGCCACGACGGCGGCCATGTAGACCTGGTCGAGATCGGGGCGCTCCTCGCGATCGACCTTGATCGGGACGAAGTTCGCGTTCAGCACGGCCGCCGTTGCCTCGTCCTCGAACGACTCGCGCTCCATGACGTGGCACCAGTGGCAGGCGGCATACCCGATCGAGAGGAAGATCGGCTTGTCCTCGGCCTTCGCCCGGGCGAGCGCCTCCGGTCCCCAGGGGTACCAGTCGACCGGGTTCCCGGCGTGCTGCAGGAGATACGGGCTCGTCTCGGCCGCGAGTCGGTTGGCCATGGTGGCCATGGTAGCGGTGGCCGTCGCCGGGTGCGATTGCGGCAGGTACGCTTGCCCCGTGCAGCACCTGGCCAGCCTCGGCGGCGCGCTCCGGACGATGGGCCGGGAGTGGCGCGCCTTCGGCGATCGCCGCTACCGGACGTTCCACGGGATCGGCACGAGCGCCGCCGTCGCCTCGGCGCTCGCCGGCGACGGCCTGACGATCCCGCTCCTCCTCGCCCTGGGCGCCCACCCGGCCCTGGCGACCGTGATTGGGGTCCTGCCCTTCGCCGGCTCGGCCGCCCAGCTGCTCGTCCCGGAGCTGCTCCGGCGCTTGGCTGGCAATCTGCGCCTGCTCACGCTCGCGATCCTGGCCGTCGGCGAGACACGCGGCTTCGTCCTGGCCGCGGTCACCCTGCTGGCCTGGGCGCAGGCCATCCCGGCTGGCGTGGCGATCGCCGGCATCGCCCTGGTCATGAGCATCGGAGGCGCGGCGACGACGATCGGGGGCACGAACCTCCTGGGCTGGTATGGCGTGATCCTGCCCGACCCCGAGCGCCGCTTCGTCGCCCCGCGGGTGATGGGAATCACGCTCGGTCTGGGAGCGGTCCTGCTCGTCCCGGTCGCTCTCCTGGTCCAGGCCGGGCTGGCCCTGATCGGCCTGCGGGTCTACGCGATCCTGTTCGCGCTGGCCGGTCTGGCCGGACTCGTCGAGCTCGCCGCCGTGCGCCGGCTGCCGAATCCCGGGCGCGTCCGGGTCGCCGCCCGGGGCGCATCCGGCATCCAGTCAGCCGAGCTCGACCGGTTCCTTCGGGCGATCACGGTCGCCGCCTTCGGGGCCGGGTTCGGGCCGTACCTCTCGATCTACGCGATCTCCGTCCTCGGCCTGCCGGCCGGGTTCGCGATCCTGCTGGCGGCCCTCGCCTCGGCCGCCTCGCTCGTGAGCTCGACCATCGTGGGCAGCCTGCTCGCCCGCGGCTCGAGCTCCCGAACGCTGCGGGTCTCGTTCCTCCTCCGCGGCGGATCGATGATCCTCGGTCTGCTCGCCTTCCCGGGTAACCCGGCGGCCTGGCTCGTGCTCTGCCTGGTCGCCATCCTGGCCGCGGCCGGCGCGGCGGCCGGGACGCTGGCCGCGAACGAACGGCTCCTGCGCCTGACGGCCGGGGCCGACCTGATCGGCGCCCAGGGCCGGTTCGTCGCGGGCACCGCGCTCGGCCTGACCAGCGGCCAGGTCGCGAACGGCCTCCTGCTGGCTCTGCTCCCGCTCGGTTACCCTGCCTTCGCCATCCTGTTCGCCGTGTCGGGCATCACCAGGTTCGTGGTGGCGGCACGGGTCGAGGTCTCGGCCAGCTGGTCGACGAGCACGATGGTCCACCGCCTCGACGACCTGCGGCCACCGAAGTCGGGTTGAGGGTCGACCCTGGAGGAATCATGGAGTACGGACTCATTCTTCCCACGATGCCGGCCGGTGCGACGGCCGAGGGGATCGCGGCCGGGGCCGAGACGGCTGAACGGCTCGGCTGGTCGACCGTCTGGACGACCGACCACGTCCTCGTCGAGCGCGCCTCGGCGAGCGAATACGGCCGCATCTTCGAAGCGATCTCCACCCTCGCCTGGGTTGCCGGCCGGCATGGTCGCCTCCGGCTCGGGACGAGCGTGATCATCGTCGCCCAGCGCAACGCGGTCGTCCTGGCCAAGGAGCTCGCCACGATCGATGCCCTGAGCGGCGGGCGATTGATCGCCGGGGTCGGGGTTGGCTGGAACGCGCTCGAGTTCGCGAACCTGGGCATGGCCGACCGGTTCGGCCAGCGGGGCGCCTACCTCGAGGAGACGATCGCGCTCTGGCGCCACCTCTGGTCGGGCTCGGTCGAGCCGTTTGCCGGGCGCTTCCACCAGTTCACCGACTTCGCCTTCGAGCCGCTCCCGGCCCAGGGGGCGGCGCTGCCGATCGTCATCGGCGGCCGGGCCGCGCCGGCGCTCAGGCGGGCCGGCCGGCTTGGCGACGGCTACCACGCCAGCTCGGCCGGGCCGGACGCGATCGCGGAGCGAGTGCCGATCATCCGGGCCGCGGCCGAGGCGGCCGGGCGCCCGATGCCCTCGCTCTCGGCCCGGGTGCGGGTCGAACCTGCCGAACGGCCGGGGAACGGCTACCGGATCGCGGGCCGGCCCGAGGAGATGGCGGCCGAGGTGCGCCGGTTCGCCGATCTCGGCCTCGGCCAGCTCGCCTTCGCCTTCGGCGAAACGGCTCCCGAGCGGGTCGTGGCGGCGATGGAACGCTTCGATCGGGAGGTCCTGGCGGCGCTCCGCTGAGGAGGCCGCGTCGTCGTGGCCGGGTCCCCGGCGGGGCCGCGCCCCCCGGCGGCGGGGCCAAAAGTCGTCCCGGCGGCGGGGCCTAGAATTCGCGCTGTGACACTCGACCCCCTCCATGACCCCGGCCCCGAGCTGGCCCGGCGGCGGGCTGAAGCGGTCGCCGATGCCGCGGCCGAGCCGATCCAGGCCCCGCATGGAGGGCTGATCCGGGTCGGCACCGCATCCTGGACCGATCCGACGATGACCGCGGCTGGGGTCTTCTATCCGCCCGGGGTTGACAGCGCCGAGGAGCGGCTCGCCTACTACGCGGGCCGGTTCCCACTGGTCGAGGTCGACGCGACGTACTACGCCCTGCCGGCCCGGCGGACGGCGAGCCTGTGGGTCGAACGCACGCCCCCGGACTTCGTCTTCGACGTCAAGGCCCACGCGCTCCTGACCGGCCAGCCGAGCGAGACCCGACGGCTGCCGAAGGCGCTCCGCGAGGCGCTTCCGCGCGAGGTCGCGGCCAAGCCGCGTCTGTACGCCAAGGACCTCCCGGCCGATCTGCGCGAGGCGGTCTGGGAAGCGTTTCGCGATGGGCTCGAGCCGCTTGCCGCGGCCGGCCAGCTCGGGGCGATCCTGCTCCAGTACCCGCGCTGGGTCCACGCCTCGCCGGCGAACCGGGACGCGATCGTCGAGGCCGCCGAGCGACTCTCACCGCTTCGGGTGGCGGTCGAGTTCCGGAACCCGAGCTGGTTCACCGAGCGCAACCTCGAACGGACCCTGCGCTTCCTGGCCGACCACGAGATCGCGTTGGTCATGGTCGACGGCCCTCAGGGCCTGCGCAGCAGCGTCCCGCCAATCGTGGCCGTCACCTCGCCGGCCCTGGCGGTCGTCCGGTTCCACGGCCGCCGGGCCGACACCTGGGAGGCCCGCGGTATCCCGACCGTCGAGCGCTTCCGCTACCTCTACGACCGCACCGAGCTCGAAGCGTGGCTGCCCAGGATCCGGCGGGCGGCGGCAGAGGCCCGCGAGACCCACGTCTTGATGAACAACTGCTACGCCAACTACGGCGCGACGAACGCCCTCGAGCTGGCCGCCCTGCTCCTCGAACAGGGCGACTGACTCCGGCCCTCGCCTGCGGCTGGCCCTCGTCTCCGGAGAGCCCGAGGCGATGACGGTCGCCCCGGTCCCACCTGGGCGACCGGCCCATCCCGGCCCTCGCGGCACGTCAGCCGGCGATCCGCAACTCCGCCTCGGCCTCGGCGACCCGAGCGATGATCCCGTCCCGGAGCCGGTCGAGCCCGGTCGCGACCTCCTTCGAGCTCGTCCCGATCGAGGTGAGCGTCGCCTTCAGGCCTCGGACGAGCTCGAGCTGCTCGCGGATCCCGGTCAGGGCCCCGCTGATCGCGCTGGCGTTCACCTCGACCTCCGTCTCGCGCAGGCTGGCCAGGGCGAGCAGGCGGGCGAGCCGGACGGCCGCCTCGAGCGTTGCCGGTTCGGGAGCCTCCGGATCGATCACGCAGTAGACGTCACCGGCCCGGACGTCGAATGGAGCGATTCCGCTCGGCGCATGGGCGGGGGTGAAGACGACCAGACCAATCGCCGCGCCGCGGTTCGTCTTCGCCTCACGCAGCTCGTCGCGCATGGCCCGACCCGAGATCGCCCGATCCTTCGCCTCGACCACGACTCTGAGGTCGGCGCCGTTCGTAAGGCCCGGGTTGACCGTGATCACGAAGTCGCCCTTCTTCGAGCGGATGACGTCGCCCTGATCGTCGGCCGTCCGCTCGAGCAGGTCGCCGGACCCTCGGGCCAGCTCGCCGAGCATCGCTCCCAGGAGCTGCTCGAAGTCGGCGCCCTTGGCGGCTGACTTGGCGCGCTCGCTGGCCCGGGCGCTGGCGGCCGCCTCGATCGCGGTCAGCCGTTCGTTCAGGCGCTCGAAGCCGGCGCTGATCTCCTCGCGGAACTGGTGCATCGGCGAACCGAGACGGGTTGGATCGAGCAGCAGGGCGAGCCTCGACGCGTCGCCGTCGAAGTAGGTGCCCAGGAGCGCGCCGATCCGCCCGATCGCGCTGTCCCGCTTCGTCTCGTCGAACAGGTCGTTGACGAACGTGCGCAGGGCGCCCCGGTCGCCGAGGAACTTCTCGAGCGTGCGTGGCAGGCGCCCGTCACCGTCGGCGAAGTTCGCCCGGAGCGTCTGCTCGAGCGTCGTCGCGGCGCGCTCGTTCACCAGCTCGGCCTGGCGGACGAGCTTGTCGAACTCGGCCCGGACGACGTCGACGTTGACCGTGACCCCGACGTCCTGGAGCGCGGTCAGGCCGATCCGGAGGGCGCGCTCGATGAGCGCCGGGCGCTCCTCGGCGGCGCGGCCGGCGACGAACGAGGCGAGGGCATGATCGGCCAGGACCAGGTGCTCGATGAGGAGGCGGTCACCCTCGACCCGGACCGAGGTCCGGCCGGCGTCGCGGCCGGTGCCGGGACCCGAGGCGGCGGGCGTCCCGGCGGACCCGATCGGAGGAAGCTGGATCAGGGCGGCAGGTTCCATGGCCCCACCATCCGGCGCGCCCGTGACACCTAGTCTGTCACCGCCTCGGTCATGACCCGCGCGACCTCCACCAACCGGCAGAACGCGTTCGCCAGGCGCATCTGGTCCGGCGTCCGGCAGCTCACCCGGAGCAGGTCGGGACTGCAGACGAGGATCGCCAGACCACGGGCGCGCGAGATCGCCACGTTCAGGCGGTGGCCGCTGTAGAGAAAGTCCATGCCCCGAGGGGCATCGTCCGGCGACGAGGTGGCCAAGGAGTAGATCGCGACCGTGCCCTCCTGGCCCTGGAACTTGTCGACCGTCCCGACCCGGGCGCGCTCGCCGAGTCGTTCGCCGACTGCCCGGTGGATCTCGGCGACATGAGCGTTGTACGGGGCGACGACGAGGATCTGATCGAGACCGAGCCGCCCGCCCACACCGTGGCGGTCGGTCCACGACCGGCCGCGCAGGCGCCCGATCAGCTCCGCCACCCGGGTCGCCTCGTCGCGCGAGCGCTGCCGGTCGAGGGCATGGTCGACCGGCAGCCAGGCGATCCCGACCTCGCCAATCGCGTCGGCCGGCGTGATCCGGATCCGGCTGGTCGAGGGATGCGGCCGCAATCTGCCCTCGTAGAAGATCTCCGAGATGTAGTCGTTGATCGCCGGGTGGAGCCGGAACGTCGTGTCCAGGAGGATCCCGCGCTCGGGAGCGATCGTCGCCGCCTCGCCGACGAGGTGCTCGAGGGCCGACACCCCGGCGCCCTCGGGGTGCGTGCCCTGGGACACCTGGGGCAGCTGGTTCGGGTCACCGAGCAGGACGATCGAGCGTGCTGCGGCGGCCATCGAGACGACGTTCGCCAGCGACATCTGGCCGGCTTCGTCGACGAACAGGACGTCGAGCCGGCCCTCCATCTCGGGCCGGGCAAAGAGCCAGGGCGTGCCGGCGGCGATGTCGTATCCCCCGCCGGCCAGCCCGTCGACGACGGCCCGGTTGTCACTCGTGACCGTGACCGCCGCCAGGCGGGCGGCGTCGTCCCCGGCGTCGCACTTCTGGATCGCCCGGTAGGGCACGGGCGCCTCACCGGGCGCGCGCTCGCGAGCCGCCTCATCGACCGCCAGGAGCACGTTCGTGATCGCCCGGTGGGCCTGAGCCGTGACGCCGACCGTCTTGCCGTGACGGACGAGCTCGACGATCATCCGGGCGGCGGTGTGCGTCTTCCCGGTCCCCGGTGGCCCCTGGATCGGCAGGACGGTCTCGTCGAGGTCGAGAACGAGCCGCCGGGCGGCTTCGACCGGATCCTCACCCGGACGGACGAGCGGCGTTCCCGGCCGGACGTCGAACAGCCGGGGCGGGCGGCGCAGGATCAGCTCGCGCCCGGCCCGGGCCGGGCCGGGGCCGTCGATCCCGGCCGCGATCACCTGGTCGGCGATCCGGCCGAGCGCGTCACGCATCGTCTGGGTGTCGATCGGCTTGCCCTCGATCAGGGCCCGCGGGTGGGGTGCCGGGCTCGTCGCCGCCCGGCGCAGGTCGATCGTCCCCTCGAGCTCGTCGAGGCCGACGACCAGGCCCGCCCCCCGTTCGGTGGCCGGGTCGACCCAGTTCTCGTCCCCCTCGCGGATCCTGAAGTCCTGGGCCGGGTCGAACCGGTAGCGGTGGACGACCGAGCGCCCGCTCGTGCCCACCACCCCGACGTACTCCAGCCCGGCCAGGGCGGCGCTCTCCGCGTACAGCTCCTCGAGCGGCAGGTCGCGGAGGCGGAAGTACTCCCACCAGGCGGGCTTTGCCTCGCGGCGGTGCCAGTCCAGCAGCTGGGCCAGGAGCCAACGGCCCTGCTCGAGCTCATCGCGCTCGGCGCGCGCCGCCGGCACCCCCTCCGTGAGCGCCTCGATCCGCCGGCGGGTCTCCTCCTGGGCCTCGCGGACGGCCTCGGGCGGCTCGCCCGGGAGCGGGGCCGGGCGGCCGAGCACGATCCCGAACTGCGACTCCGCCTCGGCCCGGCGCTCCTCCAGCCAGGCCCGCAGCCGCCAGGTGGAGAGGCAGTCGTCGCGGTTGTAGGCCGCCAGCTCGTCGAGCAGGCGCTGCTCGCCGGTCTTCAGCCAGCGCTCGTACTGAACGACGCTGAATCCCGCGTCGGTCACCCCGCCCTCGCGCTTGGGCAGGTAGAACTGCTCGATCTTCTTGATCGAGTACGACTCGACCGAGGCCCGCAGCGCCTGCCGGACGACCTGGTAGAGGTCGACGAAGACGCCGCCCCGCAGGAGCTCGTCGACCTCGTCCTCGCGGGTCGCGTGACGGCTCATCAGGCGCTTCACGGCGGCCGGCTCATAGGCCGCGTAGTGGTAGACGTGCATCCCCGGATCGCGCCGGCGCCGCTCGACGACGAGGTCGATGAAGGCCTCGAAGGCACGCTTCTCGGAGGCGGCATCATGGCCCCACAGGGCGTGGTAGACGCCCGCGCCGTCGACCTCCTCGGCCCAGCCCAGGAGGTACTCGATCCCGCCCTCACCCACCCAGGGGTCGGCCTCGATGTCGAAGAAGACGTCGAGCGCCGAGGGCGGTGGGAGGGCTGCCAGGCCGACCCCGGGCTGGGAGGGGTCGGGCGGCAGCAGCTCGTAGATCAGGCGGCCCGTGCGACGGCCCTCGAGCTGGAGGCGAGCCTGGTGGCGCAACCGGTCGAGCGGCGTCAGCGCCAGCTCCCCGACCGGCGCCCCGGCCGGTGAACGGGCGAGGGCGGTGAGGGTCGCGATCCCGTGCTCGGAGAGGGTCTTGGTGTAGCTCCGGCGCATCCCCGCGACGAGAGAGAGGTGGTCGTCCGCCCGCCGTCGATCGACGCACATCGGCCACCAGGCACAGACCCGACAGTGATCGACCGGCTCGGGATACGTGGCCGGCTCCGGCCCGCCACCGAAGAACCGCTCCTCGAAGCGGGCCTTCACGGCCCGGTAGTAGGCGGCGTAGTCGGCCAGCCGGTATGGATGCGCGGTCCCGTCGCCGGTGACGACGTGGACGGACAGCGGCGGCACGCCCTGGAGCCTGGTCAGGCCCTCGGCGTAGACGCACATCTGGAGGATCGCGTTCGCTTTGACCGTCCGGGTCAGCTTCGTATCGGCGATCTCGTAGCTCCACGCTCCCAGATCGGAGGGGCGCTCGACCCGCAGGAGGAAGTCGGCGTGGCCGCGCCAGCGCCCGTCGAAGAAGGTCGCCTGG
>JAKAHU010000259.1 GCA_021825385.1 Chloroflexota bacterium
GGGTTCGTCGCCGGAGCGCGCCGAATCGGAGCCGCTCAGGCGTCGTTGATCAGCACGATCGAGCCGGTCTGGACGGTGACCCTGGCGGCCCTCCTGCTCGGTGAATCGCTGACCGCCGTCCAGCTCGCGGGGGGAGCGCTGAGCCTGATCGGGGTCGTGCTCGCCCAGTCGGCGCCCGTCCCGGGCGAACGGGAGGCCGTGCCCCGGCCGGCGCTTCGGATCGCCGACGAGTAGAGTCGACGGCGCGCCCGGACGACCAGGACTTCCGGGGGAGGGACCGGAGGCGTCCCTCCAACGCTCAATGGGATCCGCGCCGGCGTTCCAGCTCGGCGGGCGGAGGAGTCGCGGCTCGATGTTCATGCTCTACGCGCTCGTGATCGGACTCGTGGTCGGGCGCCTGCTTGGCGGCCGGCTCGACCGGATCGCCGCCCTCCGCTTTCGCTGGGTGCCGCTCGCCCTGGCCGGCCTGGCCGTCCAGGTGGCGCTCTTCTCGAGCCCGCTGACCGAGCGGGTGGGCGCACTCGGGCCCCCGCTCTACGTCGCCTCGACGATCGCCGTCCTGGTCGTGGTCGGGCGCAACATCACCATCCCGGGCCTCGCCCTGGTGGCCCTGGGAGCACTCTCGAACCTGGCCGCGATCGTGGCCAACGGAGGCTTCATGCCGGCCAGCCCGAGCGCACTCGAGGCCCTCGGGCGAACCGCGGAGACGGGGTTCTCGAACAGCGTCGTCCTCACGGATCCGGTTCTGGCCCCCCTGACCGACGTGTTCGCGATGCCCGCCTTCCTGCCGTTCGCGAACGTGTTCAGCGTGGGCGACGTGCTGATCGGGCTGGGGGTCGGCCTCGCCCTGGTGAGCGCGATGCGCCGCCCGGTGCGGCCCGACAACTCGCCCGACCGTCCGGGGGGTACCAGTACCTCCGGGCTATTCCGGACTCGTCCCTGAGACCCTAGGTTCGCGAGAGCAGAGCCACCAGGCTCCAGCCGATGCCCGTCGAGGGGCCCCGGTCAACGGAAGAGGTGATGACGTGAAGGCGAAGGCGATGCGCCTGGCGACCGCCCTGATGCTCCTCGCGAGCACGGCGATGACCCTCGGCGCGGGGATCCGCTGGAAGTAGTCCGGCACCCACCAGATGTTCGAAAGACCGCCGGCGACGGCGGTCTTTCCATGTCCGGCGGGGTCAACCGGGGCGCCTCGAACCGGCACCCTCGCGGAACAGACTGCGCAGCAGGAAGGTCACGTTCGCCGGCCGCTCGGCGAGGCGGCGCATGAAGTACGGGTACCACTCACTGCCGTACGGGACGTAGACGCGGACGCCGTAGCCGGCCGCCACGAGCCGTTCCTGGAGGTCGCGCCGGACGCCGTAAAGCATCTGGAACTCGAATCTCGCGCGGTCGATCCCCTCGCCCTCGACGATCTCGATCGCGCGCCGGATCAGGCGCTCGTCGTGGGTGGCCAGGGCCGTGTGCGCCCCGCGACGGAGGAGCTCGGCCATCAGCGCAGCGTAGTTGCGGTCGACCTCCGCCTTGTCGGTGAAGGCGACCGAGGCCGGTTCGCGGTAGGCGCCCTTGCACAGCCGGATCGGCGCTCGCTCACCGATCAGCCGCTCCACGTCGGCCGCACTCCGGCGAAGGGCCGCCTGGATGACGACGCCGGTCGCCTGGTGGAGCGGGCGGAGCTCACGCCACAGATCCAGGGTCGGATCGACCTTGGTGTGGTCCTCCATGTCGATTCGGACGAAGGCCTCGAGCTCCTCGGCCCGGCGCAGGATCCGGGCGACATTGTCGCGGCACGAGCCGCGGTCGATCTCGAGGCCCATCTGCGAGAGCTTGAGCGAGACGTTTCGATCGAGCCCGCGCTCAGCGAGCGCGTCGAGCGTCCGAAGGTAGCGATCGGCTGCGGCCGCAGCGGCCTCGGTCGAGGTCACCGATTCGCCGAGCACGTCGACGGTCGTGCGCAGGCCGGCCGCGCGCAGGACCGCCAGGGCATCGAGCGCCTCGTCGAGCGTCTGCCCGGCCACGAACCGACCGACCATCGGCCGGGTGAACTGGAGGCGGGTGGCGGCCCGGCCCAGCCAGCGCTGCTGCGAGAGGGCCAGCAGGAGCGAGCGAAGGGTGCGTTCGGGGACCTCGCGGAGCATCGCCGGTCAGCCGGCCTGGGCCGGCCCGGACGCCCCGGACGAGCCGGCCCCCGGCGCGGACGAGCCGGTCGTGCGCGCGAGCTCGAGCGCCTCGAGGCGCCGGACGATCTCGAGCGTCCGCAGGTCGACCTCACGCAGCCCCTGGAGCAGCTTCTCGATCTCTTGCTCGGCCTTTAGGTTGACCTCGAAGTCGGCCTCGGCCCGGGCATCGGCGTGGGCCGACTGGACGTTCTGACCGACCATGATCAGGGGCATCAGGAGGAGCTGGACGATGTTGCCCAGGAAGAGCAGGAAGGCGAACGGGTAGGGATCGAACGGTTTGCTGGTCAGCGCCGACTGCCACAGGATCCAGCCGGCCATGAACAGGGCCAGGACGTAGAACGCGTACATCGTCCCGACGGCGGCCGTCACCCGCTGGGCAATCCGGGCGTTCAGCCCGGCGCCCCGAACCTGGTCGCTCGTGACCCGTCGGGCCCGGCGGGGCAGCGGCACGTGCCATGGGCGGGTTGCACCCGCCGGCTCGGACCCGACCGCGCCCGCCTCGGGCACCTCCGGCGTCCTCATCGGTCTGCCTCCTCACGCCCGCGGGCGCTCATCCAGACCCGCTCGGCGCGGGCGGCGCCTCCTCGAGCAGGTGGCGCCGGAGGAAGTCGCGGATCTTCGTGAACGCGTCGCGGCGCGTCTCGAGCTTCTCCCAGCCGTGCCCTTCCTCGTCGTACCAGACAACCTGATGATGCTTGCCCTCGATCTCGAGGGCCTCGATGATCCGCTCGCTCATCAGCGGCACGACCCGCTTGTCGCGACGGCCGTGGAGGACGAGCAGGGGCGCCTCGATCCGCTCGGCGCGGTAGACCGGCGAGCCACGCCGGTAGAGGGGCCGGCGCTCGGGATCGTCCGGGTCGCCCATCATCGCCTCGAGGTCGCGCCGCCCGAGTCGATCCCCATGGCGGTAGCTCTCGGCGATCTCCGAATCCCCATAGAGGTCGACCCCGGCCCGCCACAGCGACGGCTCCTCGACGAGGGCACAGAGCACGAGGTAGCCGCCGTACGAGCCGCCATAGACGGCCAGCCGGCCGTCGCACCAGGGCTGCTCGAGGGCCCAGCGGGCAGCGTCGATGACGTCGTGCGCGTCGGCGTGGCCCCATTCGCCGATGTTCGCCTCGCGGAAGGCGCGGCCGTAGCCGGTCGAACCACGGAAGTCGACATCGAGCAGGGCCATCCCCTCGCGGGCGAGCAGCTGCTTGAACGGAGCCCAGCCCCGGAAGGCCTGCGAGGTCGGGCCGCCGTGGGGCGAGATGATCGCCGGGACACGCGCCCCGCCGCGCCGACCGGTGGCCTCATGCGGGCGGCGCAGCGTCCCCTCGATCCTGAGCCCGTCGCGGGCCGTGAACGCGATCCGTTCACCCTCGATCGCTCGACGGGGAGCGAGTGCCGGCCGGAGGACCGCGGGCAGCGAATCGGTGACCTGGTGTGGGCGCGATCCCTCCGGCGCGAGGCCGGGCACGGGCAACAGCCAGAGGTCCTGAGGCCGCGTCTCGCTCTCACCGATCGCCAGGACCCAGCGTCCGTCGGGCAGCCAGTCGATCGCCCGCCAGATGCCGTGCCACGGGTTGAGCTTCGTGCCCGGCCCGGCCGCCGTGACCGGCCGGGCCACCTTCGGTGGCCGCCCGCGACCCCGCTTCACCGGCCCGCCGCCGGCCAGCGGGGCAACGACGAGGTCGCAGACCCCGTCGTGCACCTCGATGTGGCTGAACCAGGTGCCGTCCGGCGACGGGAGCGGCACGGATCCATACCCGCCGTCCGGTTCACCGTGCTCGCGGGCACCGCTCGTGAGCACGACCCGTTCGGTCCCGTCGACCGAGCTGCGCACGACCTGGAACCAGCCGTCAGCGTCGGAGACGAAGAGCAGACTGCCGTCGGGGGCCCAGCGGACGCCGGTTTCCCAGGCGCCGTCGCCGAGCAGGCGGCGCTCGCCGGTGGCCAACTCCACGATCGAGACCCGATGCCGGTTCGAGGCCGGTGAGGGCTGGCCGGCCGGTGGCTGGGCGACCAGGGCGATCCGAGAACCATCGGGCGACCAGGCGAAGGAGTGGACGTCGAGACCGGACTCGGTGACCGCCCGCGGCTCGGGCGGCCGGGGGTTTTTCGCCGGTCGACCCCGGCGGGGCACCGGGGCATCGATGATCCAGATCTGCGACCAGCCCCGGCGGCGGGAGACGAATGCCAGCCGCCGGCCATCGGGCGACCAGCGCGGGCGGCTGTCCCCGGCCGGATGGCGCGAGACGCACACCTCGCGCGAGCCGTCGGCCTCGACGACCCAGATCGCCTTGTCCCGGACGAAGGCAATCCGTCGACCGTCGGGTGACCACTGCGGGTCGGAGGCCGACTTCTCGCCCGCGGTGAGCTGGGTCGGCCGGCCACCGCGGAGCGGCAGGAGGACGATCTGGCGCGCCCCGGCCAGCTCGGCGGTGCAGGCCACGACCCGTTCGTGGGGGCTGAGCCGGAATTCGCGCAGCGGCTCGACGGCGACGATCCGTTCGATCGTCAGGACGTCGCGCAGCGGGTCGGCGGCGGGCATCGCGGTGCGACCCAGGTCAGCCGGGTTCGTCGGCCGCAGGCGCGGCCGGGGCGGTGGCGGCCGGGGGGCCGGCCGAAGCCGCCGGCGG
>JAKAHU010000260.1 GCA_021825385.1 Chloroflexota bacterium
CGAGCAGGCTCTCGGTGGCTTCGACCGAGGTGAGGCGGGCGAGTCGTGCCTGGTCGGTCACCGGATCACCTCCCGATCGGCCGGCGGGCGAGACGGAGCCCGGCGGGCGAAGCGCGGCGGTCTGCCGCGCTCGGCGCCGGGCGCCTCACCACTCCGCACGGACCTGTCTGATGTTGATGCTCTGCAGGAGGCCAAGGCCAAGGGCAAGGCTGATCAGCGAGGCCCCGCCGTGAGTGATGAACGGGAGTGGGATCCCGGTGATCGGCATGATCCCGATCACCATCCCCACGTTGACCACCAGCTGGAACAGGATCATCGAGGCCAGCCCGCTGCCAAGCAGCAGCCCGAACGGGTCGCGTGAACGCCAGGCGTCGACGAGAATGCGCCACAGCAGGGCCGCAAACAGGACGAACACGATCATCGCCCCGATGAAGCCGAGCTCCTCGCCCAGGATCGCGAACACGAAATCGGTCGCCTGCACGGGCAGGAAGTCGAGCCCGTTCTGGGTGCCGTTGGTCAGGCCCTTGCCGGTGAAGCCGCCCGAACCAACCGCGATCTGGGCCTGGAGGAGCTGGTAGCCCGAGCCCTGTGGATCAGCCGACGGATCCAAGAAGCTGATCAGGCGCTGTTTCTGGTAATCGCGCAGGACGTAGGTCCAGGCGACCGGGATCGCCGCCACGACCAGCCCGGCCAGCAGGCCCAGCCAGCGCAGGCTGGCCCCGGACATGAAGAGCATGCCGGCCAGGATCGCCCCGAACACGAGCGACGTCCCCAGGTCGGGCTGGAGCATGACCAGGACCCAGGCCGGGACCACGAGGAGGCACGCCCCCAGGATCGCCGGGAGCGAGTCGAGCTTGCCCCAACGAGCGGAGAGATAGTTCGCCAGGACGACGATCATGAGGATCTTGGCCAGCTCGCTGAACTGGAACTGAAACCCCAGGATGTTCACCCAGCGGGCCGTGCTGCCGATCCCGCTGCCGATCGCCAGCGTCACCCCGAGCAGGCCGAGGTTCACGAAGTAGAGCGGCCAGGAGAACGTCTTCAGCCACTTGTAGTCGAAGACGGTCGCGACGACGAAGACGACGATCGCGATCGTCGCCCAGATCAGGCCGCGGGTGAACGTCGTCCCGGGCGCAAACGGCGCCGTCCCGGCCCCGGTGCTGTTGCTGTAGGCCATCGCCAGCCCGATGCTGGCGAGCAGGGCCGCGTAGACCGTCAGCTGGATATCGAACCGGCGCCAGGCGGTGTCGACCGCGTGTGACGCCCAGCCGCGAAGGCGCGCCGGCTCGATCCGCATCACGCCCATGGCGGCACCTCCCCGTCTCGATCCCGCCCGCTCCGGATCGGGCACCCTGGATCGGCTGGCAGCGCCCGAGGCCGATCCCGCGGCGAACAGGACCCGGTGTCGAACGGTCGGGCGAGGAGGGTGAGAGTGTCCATCAGTCGCGCCGCAGCAGGGCGATCATCCGGTAGTCCTGCTTGATCCCGAAATGGAGCTGTAGGTAGTACTTCACGATCTCTGTGGCGACGTTGCCGATCGTGTTCGAGTCGTAGGCGAAGGCGAGCACCGCCAGCTGCGAGTCCCCCTTCGAGAAGTCACCCTTGTACGGGTCCCCGGGAACGAACCCGACGAACCAGTTGTGGAATGGCAGGCGGCCCTGCGCGTCGCGGAGCCCGAACTCCGCCGTCCCGGTCTTGCCGGCCACCTTGATCGGCATGTCGACGAGGTTGTACGTGCTCCGGATCGTGACGACCGTGCGGGCCGCCTCCCGCATCGTCCGGAGCACGCTCGAGGTGACCGGCAGCTTCCGGATCAGCTTCGGCTGGAACGGCCGGACGACCGTCCCGTCAGGCGCCACGATCTCCCGGACGACCTGGGGCTGATAGAGCCGACCGCCGTTGGCCAGAGCGTTGTACGCATTGAGCAGCTGGATCGGCGTGGCGACGTCGTAGCCCTGACCGATCCCCGCCTGGTAGACCTCGCCCGGGAAGATCGGCTGGCCGAAGGTATCCTGCTTCCACTGGTTGGTGGGCACGATCCCGGACACCTCGCCGGGGAGGTCGATCCCGGTCGGCGCGCCAAACCCGTACTGGCGAGCCCACCACGCCAGCCGCTCGATGCCGAGCATCCCCGCAACCTGGTAGAAGAACGTGTCGCTCGAGTGGCCGAAGCCGAGCTTGATGTCGAGCGGGCCGAAACCGCGGCGGTTCCAGTCGTAGTAGCGGTAGGTTCCGATCGTGAGGTAGCCGCGGGTCTCGAGCTTCGTATCGGCCGTGATCTTGCCGTCGGCCAGGGCACCCGTGCCGGTGACGAGCTTGTACGTGGAGCCGGGCGGGTACTGCTCGGCAATGGCATGGTTCAGCAGCGGCTGGTTCGGGTCCGAGGCAAGCCGCTGGAAGTCCGCCTTGCTGATCCCCTTGGCAAAGAGGTTGTTGTCGTACGTCGGAAGGCTGACCATGGCCAGGACTTCGCCGGTCTGCGGGTTCATGACGATGATCACGCCCCGCTTCAGTCCGGCGGTGGACATCCCCCATTCCAGCGCGCGCTGGGCATAGATCTGCTCCTTGGTGTCGATCGTCAGGCGCAGCGAGTCGCCGGCCTCGGCCGGCCGGACCGTCTGGAGAACCTGGATTCGGCGGCCCGTGGCATCACGCTCCACCGTTTCGGCGCCGTACACCCCGCGCAGCTCGCGTTCGTAGACGGCCTCGATTCCGGTCCGCCCGATCATGTCGTCCGGCAGGTACCCCTGATCCTTCAGCCTGGCCAGTTGCTCGGCCGTGATCGGCCCCGTGTAGCCGATGACCTGCGAGAAGAGCGGCCCCTTGGCGTACTCGCGCCTGGCCTCGACGACCACCTGGACGCCGGGCAACTCGAGGTTCGATTCTGCGATCAGGCGGGCCGTCACCTCGGGCACCTCCTGGGCAATGCGGACGAGATCGAACCGTGATCCGGGGTTGGCGTCGATCGCCGCGTTGATCTCCGCGGGATCCATGCCCAGCAGGCCTCCCAGGCGGGTCACGACCGCGTCCCGTTCGGACTGGGGCAGGTCGGCGGGCCGGATCTTGATCGTGAAGCTGGGCACGTTGGTCACGAGCGGCCGGCCCGCCCGGTCGTAGACCAGCCCCCGGGACGACGGGATGGCCTGGAGAACCGTCCGATTCCGGTCGGCCGCAGCCGCGTTCTGGCCGCCGCGGGCAAGCTGCAGGTACGACAGCCGAGCGGTCAGCGCCCCGATGCTGATGATCACGGCCAGTCCAAAGACAAGGAGTCGCGCGATCGAGCGGTCGTTCTCCGGCCGCTCATACGGCAAGGTGCTCACCAGTCGATCCGCTCCTTCTCGAAGAAGCGAGTATGCGCGTGGACGGCGGCCGGCCCGGCGAGGGCGGCGATTGCCGTCGCGTAGAGGGCGTCGGGAACGATCGACCCGAGCGGGTTCGCCACGGCTAGCGGGCCGCGAAGAGCGCCGTACACGACGCTGAACACGAGCGGGCCGAGCAGGCTCATCAGGAGGACGGCCAGGACGGTCGAGAATGCTCGTCCGCGGGCCGGCAAGCGGGCAATGACCGCCGCGCCCCCGATCGCCACGAGGAGCACGAAGACGGTCGAACCGAACGGGCGAGGGGCGAGTGCGTCGATGATGATGCCCCCGAACAGGGCGGCCGCGAGGCCGTGGTCGGTCCCGACGACCACGGTCACGATCACCGCATAGATGAGCACGAGATCCGGCCGTGCCCCACCGATATCGAGATACGGCACGATCGTTGACTGGAGGAGCGCCGCCGCCACGGCGCCGACCGCGGCGAGTGTCAGGCTCATGGCGGTCGTTCCTCGAGGAGATGGTCCGGTCGTGCCTCGATACTCGGGCGAGGTCGACATCGATCCGGCGGCACAGTCAGGCCGAGTATACCGAGGCTCGCCAAAGGGGGGCAATCGAGCTGTCCGGCAAGGCCGGATCCGGCCGAGCGGCCGGTGTTTCACGTGCAACCGTCCGGCAGCCGGGATTCCTGCTTCCCGGCATCTCTTGTCCGGGAGCCCTCTGGCGCGAGCCTTCTCGAAGGCGCGGTGCATCGGCAGGCAATCGGGCGTGAAGGCCCTTGTGGGACGCTGCGGAAGGCGGCACGGGTCCGCCTCGGCCAGCCGGCGAGGCGATCGTGCCTGGCAGCCCGCCCGTGGGGAAGGGAGACAACTGATAGAATTCATACTCGTGAGCGCGTTCCGATCGGGGCACTGAGTGGGTCAGACGATCGCCTGTGCCAATCAGAAGGGCGGCGTCGGAAAGACCACCACCGTGGTCAACCTGGCGACGTACCTCGCTCTCGCAGGCGACCGCGTTCTGGTCGTCGACCTCGATCCCCAGGGCAATGCGACGAGCGGATTCGGCCTCGAGAAGGGTGCTCTCGATCGATCCGTCTACGACGCCTTCGTCGGTTCGCTGGCGCTGGCCGAGCTCGTCCGACCAACGGGGGTCGACCGCCTCGACATCATCCCGTCCTCGATCGGGCTGGCCGGCGCGGAAGTGGAGCTGGCCCCGCTGGCCCAGCGGGAACGTCTGCTCGCCCGCCTCGTCGGATCGATCGCCGACAGCTACGACTACCTGTTCATCGACTGCCCGCCATCGCTCGGGCTGCTCACCGTCAACGCCTTGACGGCGGCCGACGCCGTGCTCATCCCGATCCAGTGCGAGTACTACGCTCTCGAAGGTCTGACCCAGTTGATCGCCACCGTGAACCTCGTCAGGGATCACCTCAACCCGGCCCTTGCGATCAAGGGCGTCGT
>JAKAHU010000261.1 GCA_021825385.1 Chloroflexota bacterium
TTCCTGACGCCCCTGGTCCGCACGATCCTCGGTCCATCGCTGACCCTGACCGCGACCGAGAGCTCGCTCGTCCTGAACACCGCCTACGGCGCCGCGGCCGCCCCGACGCCCACGCCGACCCCGACGCCCACCCCGACCCCGACGCCCACGCCGGCGCCCACCCCCTGTGTCAACCCGACGGTGACCTTCTCCGGCTCACCGACGAACGGGCAGGGCAGCGGCGTCACGGTCAACTTCACCGGCACCTCCAGCGGTACGCCCATCTCCTGGCTGTGGACGTTCGGTGACGGCGAGACGTCGACGACGGAACTGGCGACTTCCCACGAGTACAGACGCGGATCAGAGAAGGGAACGATCCACTGGGACGTCACGCTGACGGTGACCACCGGGTCAACCTGCTCGACGACCGTGACGAAGACCAACTACATCACCCTGAACCCATGACCGCGGTCCTGATCCCCATCACCCGGCGCCAGAGGCGCCGCCGGTCCGCCGGCCAGGCCCTCGTGGAGTTCGCCCTGGCGATCCCGATCTTCGTCTTCCTCCTGTTCGGGCTGATCGACCTGGGGCGTCTCGTGTACATCAACAACGCCCTGGCCGAGGCGGCCCGGGAGGGCGCCCGTTGGGGCTCCGTGCAGGGCCGCTCCGGCACGGCCGCGGGGATGACCTCGATCGCCTCCTACACCGCGGGGATGCTCGCCGCCGTGCCGAGCCCGACGGTGACCGTCACCTGCCAGGACCGCAACCTGAACCCGGTCGCGACATGCCGTACCGACTACTTCCTCAGCGTCCAGGTGAGCAGCCAGGTTTCGATGTTCACCCCGGTGATCGCCGGGCTGGTGGGCACGAACACGTACTCAGCAACATCGAAGGTGACGGTCAACCAATGAGTCTTCGCACCCCCTGCACGACCGCCTCCTGCAGGCCCGCCTCGCCAGGCGGCCGGACCGATCCCCAAGGCCAGGGCGGCCAGATCCTGGTCGTCTTCGCCGGCGGGCTGATCACCCTGATCCTGATGGTCGGACTGGTGATCGATGCCGGGAACGCCTTCCTCAACCGCCGCGATGGGCAGAATGCGGCCGACCTGGCGGCGATGGCCGGCACCAAGATCGTCGCCGACTACTACGTGAAGGCTCCCGGCCTCACCTCGGCCGACGTGTACGACGCGATCAGCGCCCGGATGTCGGCCAATAACTGCAGCGCCAGCGGCGGGACACCGTGCACCTGGACGGCGTCGTTCATCGATCGTAACGAGGCCGTGCTCGGCCCGGTCGTCGCCAGCGCGAGCGGTATCCCATACAACGCGCAGGGCGTCATCGTCCACGTCAGCCGCCAGCCTCGGACCTACTTCCTGGGTCTGGTCGGTCAGACGAACTGGACGGTCGCGACCGATGCGACCGCCCTGACCGCGCGAACGACGGCCGCCCCTCCCGGCGGACTCCTGCCGATCGGAACGAACCCGCCCCAGCCCTACCAGACGAACCGGGAGTACACGCTCACCGACGGCTACGGTCCCGGTCAGTTCGGCTGGCTCTCGTGGACCGGCGCCAACGCGACCGGCATCCTGGCCCGGAGCATCTGCTATCCGGACAATCCGGCCATGACCTTCCCGGTCTGGATCCCCGGGGAACCCGGGGCTCACAACGGCAGCGACGTCCGGGCGTGTCTGGACGGCTGGATCGCGAGCGGCGCGACGGTCCTGATCCCGGTCTTCGACGCCTGCCAGCCGTGCAACGGCAACAACGCCAAGTACAACGTCACCGGTCTGGCCGCCTTCGTTCTGACCGGGTACGACGGGAGTGGGCCGGCGATCACGACGGTCCGCGGCCGCTTCGTCCAATACTCTGGACTGACCTCGGTCGGCGCCGGCAGCCTCAGTGGCCCGCCCGCGGCGGGTGACCCGACCTTCTTCCTGGGTCTCGTGCGCTGATCAGGTGCGCTCCCGAAGCGAGGGCCGCGTCCGTGCGCCGGAGGCGGCTCCGGCCGAGTCCGCGGCGCGCCGGACGGAACGTCAGTACGCGTTCGGCCGGCGATTCGCGAGGACGGGGATCTGACGGCGGACCGCAGCGACCCGCTCCGGGTCGAGCTCGGCCTGGACGATCCCGACCCGGTCGGGGGCCTGGGCGATCACCGTGCCCCAGGGGTCGACGACCATCGAGCGCCCGAAGGCCGGTTGGCCGGGTGGGCCGCCGATCTGCGAGGGAGCGATCACGTACGCCCCATTCTCGATCGCCCGGGCTCGGAGGAGGACCTCCCAGTGGTCGCGCCCGGTCCGCTCGGTGAAGTTCGCGGGCACCGCGAGCACCTCCGCGCCGGCGAGCGCGAGCGAGCGGTACAGCTCGGGGAAGCGGAGGTCGTAGCAGATCGTCAGGCCGAGCCGGATCCCGTCGACGTCGGTCACCACCGCCCGATCACCGGGCCGGACGCGGCCGGACTCCCGATCAACCGGGCCGGCGTCGACCGCGACGTCGAACAGGTGGATCTTCCGGTAGGTCGCCGCGATCGAGCCGTCCGGGCCGACGAGCACGCTCGTGTTATACGGGCGGTCCGGCTCGTCCGAGGTCTCGGCCAGGCTGCCCACGAGAACCCAGGTCCCCCGGCGGCGGGCAACCTCGGCGAACGGCTCGGTCCACGGCCCGGGGATCGGCCGGGCCGAGGCCCGGAAGCCCTCGTCGCTGCCGCGGTACTGGAGGTACTCCGGAAGGGCGACGAGCCGGGCACCGGCCGCAGCCGCTTCGTCGGCCAGGCCCGCGGCGGTGGCAAGGTTGCGTTCGACGTCGGGGCCGGCGTCGAGCTGGACGAGGGCGACCTGAAGACCGGACATCGGCGGTAGCGTAGCGCCTCGGCGGCGGCGGTGACGCTCGGGCTCAGCGGATACCGGTGTCGTACTGGATCTCGAGACTGACCGGAGGTCCGCCGGCGACGATCGTGACCTCGACCGGCGGGGCGGTCCCGAGCAGGCCCTCGACCGGCTGCGGGGTCAGGGTGTAGCGGCCGGGGGGCAGGGCGATCGAGAATCCGCCCTGCGCATCGCTCGTCGCCCGGGTGACCTCGCGTCCGGAGGGATCGCTGACCACCAGGACGGCCCCGGCGACCGGGCGGGGGGCGCAGGCTGGATCGGGTGGGACCCGCTCGACCGGGCAGACCGGACCGGCGGTGACCCGACCGACGACGCCGGTCCGCTCGACGCTCGGTGGGGTGCTGGCCGGCCCGCTGGGCACGACGCTCGGCTCGGGCGTCGGCACGATGCCCGGTGGAAGGCTCGGGCCGGTCTCCTCGACCAGCCTGAGCGTCCCATCCCGGGTCACCTCGTACGTCCAGCGGTGCTCGTCGATGCAGCCGGCCGGGCAGTCGCCCCAACCGATCCGGACGGTGACCCGGAACCGGTCGCCCTCGGTCCTCGCCTCGTACCAGGCCGCCTGGCCGATCGCTTGCGGATCGTACGGTCCGATACCGCCGAAGCGCGGGTCGCTGGCCAGGACGAGCCGGGCCGCCTGTTCGGGGTTGGTGATCGGGGCCGGTGGCGGGGTCGCTGCTGGGGGCACGGGGGGCGACCCAGTGACCGGACTGGTCGCGCCTGGGCCGACCCCGCCCGCGGTGCAGGCGCCAATGATCAGAACGAGGGTGGCGGCCAGGACAGGAATGGCACGTCGACGGTTCATCGGGTTGATGACGCCGCTCGGCCGCCGGAGGTTCCCGGGGCGCGTGGCGCCGGCGTGACGCGAGTTGCCGGCACGGCCGGTGCTACCCTGCTGGCGTGCGCCCGATACCCACCCCACCCGAGCCGCCCACCCGGACCACGGCGCCGAGCCGCGACGCCGCCTGGGCCCTCCTCTGCGAATGGACCCAGGGCGAGCAGCTCCGTCGGCACGGCCTGGCGGTCGAGGCAACCGTGGGCTGGTACGGCGAGCATCGCTTCGGGATCAGCGGGCCCGAGCTCGAGACCTGGCGGGCCGCCGGGCTGCTCCACGATTTCGACTACGAGCGCCACCCGGACACCCACCCACTCCGGGGAGCGGAGGAGCTGCGCCGGCTCGGCTATCCCGAGGAACTCGTGGAGGCGGTCCTCGGCCACGGCGACCACACCGGCGTGCCGCGCACGAGCCTGCTGGCCCGGACCGTCTACGCCTGCGACGAGATGGCCGGCTTCGTCATCGCCGTCGCCTACGTCCGCCCGAACCGATCGCTCGACGAGGTCGACGTCCGGGCCGTGACGAAGAAGATGAAGGACAAGGGTTTCGCCCGCCAGGTCCCACGCGACCAGCTGGTGAAGGGGGCCGAGGAGCTCGGCATCCCCTTCGACGAGCACGTCCTGAACGTCGTCGAGGGCCTGAAGACGGTCCGCGAGGTCCTCGGGCTGTGAGCGATCGACCGATCGCCGGGGAGCCAACGGAGGCCCGGCCGACCGAGCCGACGACCGGGACGCCGGCCGCCCGTCCGGGACGCCCGCGCTGGGTCCGGATCGAGCGCCGGCTCGACGCCTCACCTGAACGCGTCTACCGTGCCTGGGCCGACCCGGCCGAGATGACCCGCTGGTTCCCGCTCCGGATCGAGGGCTCGCTCGCCCCGGGGACGCGGAGCGAGCTGGTCTGGTCGCGCCGGCGGACCTGGATCGACGTCCTGGCCGCCGAGCCGAACCAGCGCTTCGTCTTCCGCTGGCCATGGCTGGCCGACGAGTCGTACCAGACGACGGCGACGATCACGATCCTGCCGGCCGGCAACGGGTCGCGGGTTGTGATCGAGGATGGCCCATTCGACATCGACCGCCCCGG